>QKHF01000258.1 GCA_003250135.1 Paracoccaceae bacterium
CCGGCCGGGCGCTCGGCGTCGGTGCCGACCAGCGACACGCGCTCCCCGCCCCGGATCAACAACACGCCCAGCGCCAGCGCCAGCAACGCGCCCCGATCATGCTTCGTGCGCGGCGCGCCCTGCGAGCGGTAGTCCATCGACTTGGCGTCGTCGACCCACAGCCAGACGGTCTGCGCCGCCTCCCACTCCATCTCACGGATATAGAGCTTGTCAGACCGGGCGGACCGCCGCCAGTCGATCGCCGTCATCGGGTCGCCGGGAGAGGCCTTGCGGTACTGCCAGAACGTCTCTCCCATACCCGGCAGGCGCCGGCCATGCACGCCCTGCACCACCGAGGCGGCCAGACGCTCCGCCTCGGCCAGAAGCGGCGGCAGCGCGCCCGAGATGCGCTCGGCGTCGCGGCGCAGCCATCCGGCCCGCCCCCGTTCCGCCTGTCCCGCGTCGGCCATCGCCGCCTACTCCCCCGACTCAGCCAGCCTTCGCCAACCCGGCCTCACCGCCGCAGGCGCCGGCCACCAGATCGTCGATCAGGGCTTCCAGCCGCGCGCCTTCGGCCTTGGCCGCGAAGGTCAGCGCCATGCGATGCTTCAGGGCGGGACCCGCCAGCGCGGCCACATCCGCGACCGAAGGCGCCAGCCGCCCCTCCATCAGCGCCTTGGCCCGAACCGCCAGCATCAGCGCCTGCGCGGCTCGCGGGCCGGGACCCCAAGCCACGTGGCGGTCGACCGCCTCCGGCGCGCCTGGCTCTCCCGGCCGGCCCGAGCGTACGAGGTCGAGGATCGCGCTGACCACGCTCTCGCCAACCGGCATCCGGCGCACCAGCTTCTGCGCCGCCATCAGGCTGGCGGCGTCGAACACCGGCTTCGCCTCGGCGTCCTCGACGCCGGTGGTCGCCAGCACGATTGCGCGTTCGGCGTCCACGGTCGGATAGCCGATGTCGACCTGCAGCAGGAACCGGTCCAGCTGCGCCTCGGGCAGGGGATAGGTGCCCTCCTGCTCGATCGGGTTCTGGGTGGCGAGCACGTGAAACGGCGGGGTCAGGTCGCGTCGCTGGCCCGCCACGGTGACATGCTTCTCCTGCATCGCCTGCAAAAGCGCCGACTGCGTGCGCGGCGAGGCGCGGTTGATCTCGTCCGCCATCAAGAGCTGGCAAAAGATCGGCCCTTCGATGAAACGGAACGCCCGGCGTCCGTCCTGCCCTTCCTCCAGCACCTCGGCGCCCAGAATATCCGCCGGCATCAGGTCGGGCGTGAACTGCACGCGGTTCGAGTCGAGCCCCAGCACCAGCCCCAGCGTCTCCACCAGCCGCGTCTTGGCGAGGCCCGGCGCGCCAACCACCAGCACATGCCCGCCCGAGAGGATCGCCGCCAACGTCATGTCCACGACCGCCTGCTGCCCGATGATTCGCTTCGATATCTCCGCGCGCGCCGCGGCCAGCCGGGCGCCCGTCGCCTCGATCTCCGCCAGAATCGCTGCGCCGTCGGAGGGTTCGGGAAAGGCGTTCTCAGGGGTTTCGCTGCTCATGGAGTCCTCCATTCGGGTGCGGCGGCCTCTTTCTAACTTAAGCCGACGGCGGGTGAATTCGAGCCCGCCGACGGGTGGCGGCGCGGGGCCTTGGCCACTAGAGTTGCGTCAGGGCCAAGAGTTGCAGCCGAAACCCCGCCTGTCCACGGGAAGTCCGGCAGAGGAGCGAAAAGTTGAACGAGTCAGACAGGAGCGGAGAGACGCTCGCGCCGCCCTCGGCAGAAGGGATCGCCGACGCCGCGCGCAAGGCCGCCAAGAAGGGCCTGCCGCCCGTTCATCTCTGGAACCCGCCCTTCTGCGGCGATCTGGACATGCGCATCGCGCGGGACGGGACATGGTTCTATCTGGGCACGCCGATCGGACGCATGCCGCTGGTCAAGCTGTTCGCCTCGGTCCTGCGGCATGACGAGGACGGCAAGTTCTATCTGGTCACCCCGGTCGAGAAAGTCGGGATCACTGTGGACGACGCCCCCTTTGTCGCGGTGGACGCCCGGGTCGAGGGAGCGGAGCGCGATCAGGTCGTCACCTTCGTCACCAATCTCGGCGATGAAGCCGCGGCGGGGACAGAGCATCCGATCCGCGTCGCCCGCGATCCCCAAACCGGAGAACCCGCGCCCTATATCCACATTCGCGCGCGGCTTGAGGCGCTGATCGACCGCAAGACCTTCTACCGGCTGGTTGAAATAGGCGAACACGCCCGTCACGAAGGCGGAGATTGGTTCGGGCTCTGGTCAGGCGGCGTTTTCTTCCCATTTATTCCCTCAGATGAATTACCGGATGACAGACACGGCTGACGGCGCCGATACGCTTGGCGACGTGACGCGCGATGAGATCGCGCGCGCGCTGATGGGCGATTTCGGCCAGAACAAGCGCGGGGATCTGGACCTGAACCCGGATGTGCGCCTGCCGGGGCTGGTCCTGCGACCGGCCGCAGTGCTGTGCCCGATCGTCGAGCGCGAGGGGGTGCTGCGCGTCGTCCTGACCGTGCGAAGCCACGAGCTGAAGCACCACGCCGGACAGATCGCCTTTCCCGGCGGCAAGGTCGACGCCGAGGACGCCTCGCCGCTGGCCGCCGCCCTGCGCGAGGCGCGCGAGGAGATCGGCCTGACCGAGGACCTGATCGACGTCGCCGGCCGCCTGCCCCCCTATGAGACCGGCACCGGGTTTCGCATCGCGCCCTTCGTCGGCCTCGTCGGAAGCTCATTCCAGCCCGTCCTCGAAGTCGGCGAGGTCGCCGAGGTGTTCGAGCCGCCGCTGGACTTCGTGCTGGACCCACGCAACCGTCGCATCGGCCACCGCGAGTGGAAGGGGGCGAAGAGACGGTTCTATGAGATCCCCTGGAACGACTATTATATCTGGGGCGCCACCGCGGGCATGCTGAAGATGCTGTCCGACCGGGTGCTGGGGCTGAGGGCGGATACGCCGCCAAACCCCTGATTGGAGGTTTGAGTCATGGCGCGCGTCGCGCTCACCGCCATCCTGCTGTTTGCGATTCCGTTTCTGGTCTACGCGCTCTACGTCGCCGCGCGCGGACGCAAGGCGGCGCTCAGCAAGGGCGTGATGGACAAGGCGCCGGTGCGCGGCCTGATCATCGCCGGAATCATCACCGCGGTCGCCGGCGTGATCGGCTTCGCGATTCTCACCCAGCGCGGCCCCAGCTATGAGCCGCCCGTCGGCCCGCGCGTCGGCGTGGAGCAGCCGGCGGCGCGCCCGGAATGACCCGCATTTCGGCAGACTGGCTGGCGGACCCGGCGATCCGTCGTCTGATGGCGGCGCTCTCCGCGAACGGCGCGACGCCGCGATTCGTCGGCGGCTGCGTGCGCAACGCGGTGCTCGGCGCGGGAGAGACGGATATCGACCTCGCGATCGACGTCGGACCCGAGGAGACGACGCGCCTTCTGCGCCGGGCCGGTCTGGGCGCCGTCCCCACCGGGTTCGAGCACGGCACCGTGACCGCGGTGGTCGACAAGCGCGGCTTTGAAGTCACCACCCTCCGCCGCGACGTCGAGACGGACGGGCGCCGCGCGGTGGTCGCCTTCACCGACGACTGGCTGGAGGACGCGCGCCGCCGCGACTTCACCATGAACGCGCTCTACGCCGATTCGGACGGGACCGTGCTGGACCCCACCGACGAAGGACTGAAGGACCTCGCCGCGGGGAATGTGCGCTTCATCGGGGCGGCGGAGGACCGGATCCGAGAGGACTTTCTGCGCATCCTGCGCTTCTTCCGCTTTCACGCCTGGTTCGGGGCGGGCGGCATGGACGCGGACGGGCTGGCCGCCTGCGACGCGCTTTCGGCTGGGGTCGAGTCCCTGGCGCGGGAGCGAATCGGCGCCGAGATGCGCAAGCTATTGGCCGCGCCCGACCCCGCCCCCGCCGTCGCCGCCATGGCGCGGGTCCACGTGCTGTGGCGCATCCTGCCCGACGCCGAACCCGCCGCGCTGGCGCTTCTGGTGGCGGTGGAGAAGGCGACGGGGGTCGAGCCGGACTGGCTCCGCCGCCTCGCCTCACTTGACGCCGAGGACATGTTCGACCGGCTGCGCCTGTCGAAAGCCGAGGTTCGCATGCTGGAGGCCATCGCCGCCGCCGAGGCCGAGCTCGACCCCGCCGCCGCCGCGCATGAGTGCGGCGCCCGGGCCGCGCTTTCCGGCGCCCTGATCCGCGCCGCGCGCCATGGCGAGGCCCCGGATATCGGCGCGCTGAAGGCCAGGATCGAGTTGGGCGCCAACGCGACCTTCCCGCTCGCCGCCGCCGACCTGATCGCCCGCGGCGCCGCGCCCGGCCCGGCGCTCGGCGAGAAGCTGAAACGCGCCAAGGCGCTCTGGCGCGAACGCGGCTTTACGCCGGACGCGGAGGAACTGCTGGACGCGCTGGAGAACGGGGGGTGAGCGCAGACTCCCTTCTGGCGCTGGTCGCCTTCGCCTTCGCGACGCTATGGACGCCGGGCCCGAACAACATCCTGCTGGCCAATTCGGGCGCGACCTACGGGTTCAGGCGCACGATCCCGCATCTGATCGGCGTCTCCTGGGGCTTTCCCTTCATGATGTTCTGCGTCGCCGTCGGACTGGGCGAGGCGTTCCGCGCCGAACCTGCCCTGCGCGAAGGCCTCAGATATGTCGGAACGGGCGTCATGCTGTGGATCGCCTGGAAAGTGGCGAGCGCGGGCCGTGCCAAGGCCGAAGGCGGGCGCGGCCGTCCGTGGCGGTTTCATGAGGCGGTGGCGTTTCAATGGATCAATCCAAAGGCCTGGTCGATGTCGGTCGGCGTGGCCTCGGCCTATATGGCTGGCGCGCGTCCGGTGCTGGAGGCCGCTTCGATCTCCTCCGTCTTCGTTCTGATCGGCATGGGCTCCGCCGCGGGCTGGTGCGCTTTCGGCGCGGCGATTCGACGTTGGCTGTCGACCGACGCGCGCCTCCGCGCCTTCAACGTCGCCATGGGCGGGCTGGTCGCGGCCAGCGCGATCTACATCCTGATCGACGGCGCCTGAGGGCGGGATCGGCCGCGCTTACTCGGCTTTGACCGGCCCGAGCCCGCGCCACCACGGGTCGTCCGCCAGATATCGGCGGAGCGGCGTGTCGGTGTGCTCCGGCGCGTTCTCGATATAGCGGTGCGCCTCCTCCAGCGCCTTTGGCCGCAGCGCCTTCAGATAGTCGACCGCCGCCTCCAGCGAGAACGGCTCGCCCGTCGTCTCCAGAAAATTCCGCGGCAGGTCGGTCCAGACGGCGCCGCTGGCGCCGGACCACAGGCACCACGCCGTCACCCTCTGCGCGATCCGGGCCGAGGAGGACCGGATGAAACCCGTGCGCAGGCACACGGCGCCGATATGGGTGATGTCGGTCGTGCGCTCACGCAGCGCGAGGTCGTCGGCGGCCTCATGAATATCGTCGCGCACGCTTTCGATCGCATGGGTGACGCACCCCTCGCCCGCCTCCGGCTCGATCACCAGCGTCAGGGCGCGCTTGCGCTTCAGCGAGATGCGGGCGAACTCCAGCGGGATGTGCGGACCGGCGCCCATCTGCCACTCGCCCCGCACGAACGGCGCGAGATCGTCGAGATCCCAAACCAGAGATCCGTAAGCGAGAATGCGAATGGCGATCGGTCTGCCCCCTTCAAGCCTGCGGCTGCGCCAAGTCGCGTCTTACGCGACCCGTCCGTATGAATCCATGGGCGAAACATAAGGAAGCGCCGTGCGCTCGACAAATCGCGCCCTGCGGCCGCCCCTCGCATGATCGCCCTTGCAGCCGGGATCAGCCCTTGCGCGCGCTGACCCGCTCGTTGGCGGCGCGCAGCCGCTGGATCAGGGTGCGGATATACTCCATCGCCTCTTTCGGGTTGCCTTCGAGCATCGCGACGATCTCGTCGGGCGTGTAGGCGGCGCAGACGGTCGGCTCGACGGCGATGGCTGCGGCCGAGCGCGGCGAGTCGTCGATGATGCCCATCTCGCCGAAAATGTCGCCGAAACCGAGCGACTCCAGCGTCGCCTCCTTGTGGGCCGAAATCATGCTCGCCTTGGGAATGCGGATCTCCACCTTCCCCGAAACAATCTGGTAGCAGAGATCGCTGGGATCGCCCTGTTCGAATATCACGTCGCCCTTGGCGAATTCGACTCGCTTCACGTCCGGCTCCCCTTTTCAGCGCCATGCTGCGGCGCAGAGAATGCCAGAGACGCGCCAAAGGTCAAAACCTAAGCGCGTCTAAGGCCACTTCGCCGCTGTTCTTTGCGCCGAATACTGCTGCGAGCTTGTTTCCCGATAACGGCCAAGTGCACTGCGTTGATTGGATGACTCAGGCAATCTCGAATAGAATTGGTCCGCTCAATACGAAAAGAAACTGCTGGAAGTGGAGGCCCATGATGAAGACCGCAATCGCCGCCGCCGCGCTCGCGGCGGGACTGACCTTGGCCGGAAACGCCGCCGCGTTCGAATGCCCGGCGCATTTCGCGGAAGCGCAAAGCGCGATTGACGCCGCGACCGAGGCGATGAACGCCATGCCAGACGAAGCCGACAAGGGCTTGGTGCATTCGCTGATCGACGACGCGAAGATGTGGCTGGAAAGCGCGCACCACAATCACGAGAAGCCGGCCGCCGGCAAGTTCGACCATGCGAGGTCGATCGCGAAGGCTCATGCGGCGCAGGGTTACGCGATGTCCGCCGGAATGATGGCGAAGCGCTAGGCGGCGCTGGCGAGGCCGAGGCGCGCCGGCGGAGTTGCGGATATCGATTGACGCCTCTTGAAACGGCCGCTTACGGCCATTTCGCCACGGGCGGCAGGCTCATCAGCACCGCGTCCGGGTTATGCCCGGTCTCCAGGCCGAATTTCGTGCCGCGATCGTAGACCAGGTTGAACTCGGCGTAGAGGCCGCGCTTGACCAGTTGCCAGTCGCGCTCCGCCTCGGTCCAACTCTCGCCCATGCGCTTCTCGGTGATCGGGACGAAGGCCTCGAGGAACGCCCGGCCGACATCCTGGGTGAAGGCGAAGTCCGCCTCCCAGTCGCCGGTGCAGAGATCATCGTAGAAAATCCCCCCAACGCCGCGCGCCTCGCCCCGGTGGCGGATCATGAAATACTCGTCCGCCCACGCCTTGAAGCGCGGGTAGTAGGCGGGATCATGCCGGTCGCACGCGGCCTTCAGGCATGCATGAAAATGCGCGGTGTCCTCGGCCACCTCGACCATGGGGTTGAGATCCGCGCCGCCGCCGAACCACCAGGCGCCCGGCGTCCAGAACATGCGGGTGTTCATGTGCACCGCCGGAGTCTTCGGGCTGCGCATATGCGCGACCAGAGAAATGCCCGAGGCCCAGAAGCGCGGGTCGTCCTCCAGCCCCGGAATCTCCTTGCGGGCGGTCAGGCTGCGCTGCGCACGCTCGCCAAGGACGCCATAGACGGTGGAGATATTGACGCCGACCTTCTCGAAGACGCGACCGCCGCGCATGGCGCTCATCACGCCCCCGCCCTGGTCGCCCTCTCCCTCTCCGGCGCGGCGAGTCTCGGTGCGCTCGAATCGCCCGGCGGGCAGATCGGCGAACGGACCTGAGGTTTGAGCGTCCTCCAGAGCCTCGAACGCCGCGCAGATTCGGTCGCGCAGGTCCTCGAACCACGCCGCGGCGCGGGTCTTGCGCGCGTCAAACTCATCCTTGTCCGCGCTCGCCGCCGCACGTTCGACCATATCGCACTCTCCGCCATCGCCAGGCGCTTCGCCACGCCCTTTGAGCCCCCGGTTAACGGCGCAATCCTGCGGCTGCAAGCGAAGGCGAGCCGCCACGCCTTGATATGCGCAATCAAATTCCGCTTTATGGTGCGATGCGTCGCACTGTCCGCTGGAATGTTTCGAACCAAGCCTGTAATCGGAGTCGAACGTCCGCGAAGCAAAATCGCGGCGTCGGATTCGCTTACTGCGCGCCTAGCGCGCGCCACAAATAGGGAGCCGCAACGTGTCCGATACAATGACGGACGACGCCAGCCGCCGCGATTTTCTCTACATCGCGACCGGAGCCGCCGGCCTGGTGGCGACGGGCGCCGCGGTCTGGCCGTTGGTTGACCAGATGAACCCCAGCGCCGACGTTCTCGCGCTCGCCACCGTGGAGGTCGATGTCTCCGCGGTCGAGGCCGGAACCCAGATCACCGTCAAGTGGCGCGGCAAGCCGGTCTTCATCCGCCACCGCACCGAGCACGAGATCGAAGCGGCCCGCGCCGTGGATGTCGGTTCGCTGCCCGACGGCGACGCGCGCAACGCCAACCTGCCGGCTGGCTCTCCGGCGACCGACGCCGACCGCGCCGCCTCCGAGGACGGACAGTGGCTGGTGATGATGGGCGTCTGCACCCATCTGGGCTGCGTGCCGATCGGCAACGCCTCGGGTGATTTCGGCGGCTGGTTCTGCCCCTGCCACGGCTCGCACTACGACACCGCAGGCCGCATCCGCAAAGGCCCCGCGCCCCGAAACCTGCCGATCCCGGAGATCGCGGTCAATGGAACCACGATCACCCTGATCGAAGAATACAAGGCGTAGGATCATGAGCGCTATTCCCCATCCCCCGTTCGAACCGAAGAACAAATTCGTTAAATGGGTCGATTCGCGGCTGCCGATCTTCGGCCTGGTTTACGCGACTCTGACCATCCCGACCCCGAAGAACCTGAACTGGATGTGGATCTGGGGCATCGTCCTGGCCGCGTTCCTGGTGGTGCAGCTGGCCACCGGCATCGTTCTGGTGATGCATTACACGCCGCACGCCGACATGGCCTTCGCCTCGGTCGAGCACATCATGCGCGACGTCAATGGCGGCTGGCTGCTGCGCTACGCCCACGCCAACGGCGCGTCGATGTTCTTCATCGCGGTCTACGCGCACATCTTCCGAGGCCTCTACTACGGCTCCTACAAGAACCCGCGCGAGATCACCTGGATCGTCGGCATCCTGATCTATGTCTGCATGATGGCCGCGGCCTTCATGGGCTACGTGCTGCCCTGGGGCCAGATGTCCTTCTGGGGCGCGACCGTGATCACCAACCTGTTCTCGGCCATTCCCTTCGTGGGCGACGATATCGTGAAGTTCCTCTGGGGCGGCTTCGCGGTCGACAACCCGACCCTGAACCGGTTCTTCTCACTGCACTATCTGGTGCCCTTCGTGATCGCCGCCTTGGTGGCGGTGCACATCTGGGCCTTCCACTCGACGGGCAACAACAACCCGGCGGGCGTTCCGGTGCGCACGAAGGACTTCGAGACCGTCCAGAAGGACACCGTGCCGTTCTGGCCCTACTACGTGATCAAGGACCTGTTCGCCCTGGCGCTGTTCCTGATCTTCTTCGTGGTGATGGTGTTCTTCATGCCCAACTTCCTGGGGCACCCGGACAACTTCATCGAGGCGAACCCGCTGTCCACCCCGTCGCATATCGTGCCGGAATGGTACTTCCTGCCCTTCTACGCGATCCTGCGCGCCTTCACCGGCGACGTCTGGCTGGTGCAGTTCGTCAGCTTCGTCACCGGCGGACTGGTCGACGCCAAGCTGTTCGGCGTCATCGCCATGTTCGGCGCCATCATCGCGATGGCCCTGGCGCCGTGGCTGGACACCTCCAAGGTGATCTCCGGCCGGTATCGCCCGCAGTTCAAGTGGTGGTTCTGGCTGCTGGTGATCGACTTCTTCGTTCTGATGTGGGTCGGCGCCATGCCCGCCGAGGAGCCCTACGCGACCATCTCTCTGGTCGCCTCGGCCTACTGGTTCGGCTACTTCTTCGTGATCCTGCCGATGCTGGGCTTCACCGAGAAGCCGAAGGAAGTGCCTGAGACGGTCGAAGCCGCCTTCGACGAAATGATCGCGGCGAAATACGCCAAGAAGGCCAAGGCCGCCGGCGCAGCCGCGACCCCGGCCGAGTGAGGGAGATGATTGAGATGAAGTCCATGACGCTCAAATCCGCCCTCGCCGCCGTGGCGACCGTCGCCGCTCTGGCGATCTCCGCCCCGGCGCACGCGGCTGGCACCGCCCACACCGAGGACATTTCGTTCAGCTTCGAAGGGCCGTTCGGAAAGTTCGACAAGGCCCAGCTGCAGCGCGGCTGGCAGGTGTTCCGCGAGGTCTGCTCGACCTGCCACGGCATGCGGTATGTCTCAGCGCGCGAGCTGACCTGGGACAACGGCCCCGGCTTCGAGGAAGAGCAGGTCAAGGCGTTCCTGGCCGATTCCGGCTGGGAAGTCGCGGATGAGGAAGGCGAGCCGGGCGACACCCGCCCGATGAAGCTGTCCGACAAGTTCCCGGCCAACACCTCGGCCGGGGCGCCGGATCTCAGCCTGATGGCCAAGTCCCGGGCGGGCTTTCACGGCCCGTATGGCTCCGGCATCAACCAGCTGCTGCGCGGCATCGGCGGGCCCGAGTACATCTTCTCGATCCTGACCGGCTATCACGAGCCCCCGGCCTGCGCGCCGGAGGACGCTTCGGGCTACTACAACGCAGCCTTCGCCGCCGGCGGCATCCCCGACGGCTGTAAGGACGAGCATGGCCATGTAAGCGTGTCCGGCTCCTGGATCGGCATGCCGCCGCCGCTCAGCGACGACGCGGTGGAGTATCAGGACGGCACCCCGGCCACGGTCGAACAGATGGCCGAGGACGTCGCCGCGTTCCTGACCTGGGCGGCCGAGCCGCACATGATGGACCGCAAGGCCGCCGGCGCCCGCAACGTCGCCTTCCTGGTGATCCTGAGCGTGCTGCTCTACCTCACCAACAAGGCGCTCTGGGCCAATGTGAAGAAGAAAAAGAAAGCCTGACGCCACGCGGCGACAGGCGAGACGCTGAAACCCCTTCCGCCTGACGCGGGAGGGGTTTTTCTTTGGCCGCTCCATGCGATAAGACCGCCCTCGGGAGGGCGCGGGCCATGTCGATGAATTCCTTCGGACATCTGTTTCGGGTGACGACCTGGGGCGAAAGCCACGGGCCAGCCCTGGGCGCGGTCGTCGACGGCTGCCCGCCGGGCGTGCCCTTGGAGGCGGAGATGATCCAGCACTGGCTGGACCGCCGCAAGCCGGGCCAGTCGAAATACACCACCCAGCGCAAGGAGCCGGACGCGGTGAAGATCCTCTCCGGCGTGTTCGAGGGGATCACCACCGGCACGCCGATCAGCCTGATGATCGAGAACGCCGACCAGCGCTCGAAAGACTATGGCGACATCGCCGACAAGTTCCGTCCCGGCCACGCCGACCTGACCTATTGGCGCAAGTACGGGATCAGGGACTACCGCGGCGGCGGGCGCTCCTCGGCGCGGGAGACGGCGGCGCGGGTCGCCGCCGGCGGCGTTGCGCGCGAGGCGCTGAAGGCGCTGGTTCCCGGCCTGACCATCCGCGGCTGCATGGTGCAGATGGGCGACCGCAAGGTGGACCGCGACGCCTGGGACTGGGACGAGATCGAGCGCAACCCGTTCTGGTCCCCAGACGCCAGGGCCGCCGCTGACTGGGCCGACTATCTGGACGATCTGCGCAAATCCGGCAACTCGGTCGGGGCCGTGGTCGAGGTGGTGGCCGAGGGCGTGCCC
>QKHF01000028.1 GCA_003250135.1 Paracoccaceae bacterium
GGGCTACGCCCCCGAGATGGCCTATTTCGAGTGCCTGCACGAAGTGAAGCTGATCGTCCACCTGATCTACGAGGGCGGCATCGCCAACATGAACTACTCGATCTCCAACACCGCGGAGTATGGCGAATACGTCTCCGGCCCGCGCGTGGTGCCCTACGAGCGCACCAAGGCCGAGATGAAGGCGGTGCTGGACGACATCCAGCAGGGCCGTTTCGTCCGCGACTGGATGCTGGAGTGCAAGGCCGGACAGCCGAGCTTCAAGGCGACCCGCCGCAACAACGACGCCCACCAGATCGAGGCGATCGGCGGCAAGCTGCGCGATATGATGCCGTGGATCACCGCGGGCAAGCTGGTCGACAAGTCGAAGAACTAAGACGCACGCCGTCTGAGACCGTCAAGCGGGGCCTTCGGGCCCCGTTTTTTGTTTCCGGGCGTTCGCTTCGGGCGCAACTTTTGCGCGCAGCCGCCTCAATTTCTTCAAACAGTGCGTTTAGCCGGGTACGGTGCCTTGTTGCGTCGCCGAATCCCGGAGCTCCCACCGATGCGTATGTCCCGACCGCTTCTTCTCGCTTGCCTGCTCGCCCCGCTCCTTTCCCTCACCGCCTGCGACGAGGTTAGCGGCCTCTTCAACGCCGACGCGGCGCAGAAGGAGGAAGAGGCGGAGACCAAGGCCCGCCGCAGCTTCGCAGAGCGCCCCCGCCCCGCCCACCGTCTGGATACGGAGGGCGTCGAGGAGGCGTTCATGGTGGAGGCGCCCGAGACCGCGGCTCGCCTCGGCTGGGGCTGGAGCATGCCCCGCGGGCAGATCATCCCCACCGTCTGCGTCGAGTTCGAGGACCCGCCCGCAATGCTGACGGATATCTCCGACGATGCGCAGCAGGACAATCTGGACAAGGCGCAGACCACCTCTTTGTCGGTCAAGGAGGTGCGCGACAGCAGCGAATTGTCGAAATCGATGAAAGTCTCGTCGTCCGTGTCGGTGAAGACGATCGGCTATCAGGCCTCCGGCAAGGCCAAATTCGCCAAGGACACCAAGGTCAGTTCCTTCTCCACCACCATCGTGGTCGAAGCGGAGGTGCGCAATCCGCCCTACGCCGCCCTGCCCAAAGCGTCTTCCGACAGCAAGGCCGGACCGGCCGTGCGCCTGACTGCCGACAAGGCGGCGCTGGCCCGGCGCGACCCGGAGGCGTTTCAGGAGATTTGCGGCGAAGGCTATGTCTCCACCCTGATGACGGGGGCCGAGGCCTATGCGGTGATCGAGGTCAAGACCTCCTCGCGCACCGAAAAGGAAACCATGAGCGCCTCGCTGAAGGGCGAAGGCATGGGCGTGAAGGTGAAGGCCGCCTTCGGGTCCAGTTCCGGCTCGGCCAGCGACAGCTACACCCGCGACATCACCTTCTATCAGGCGGGCGGCAGCGGCAACGACCTGCCCCTGCCGCGATGCGCTGACGACACCAAGACCGAGGCGACCTGCCCCGACGGCCAGATGCAGACCGACAGGGAAGTCATCATGGACCGCATCCGCAATCTGGCCAAAGACGCCAACGCGGCGCCCAAGACTTTCGCGCTGGAGGTCACGCCCTATCAGGTGCTGGAAAACTTCCCGCGCGGCGCGGAACTGGCGGCCGACGCGGGCGAGACGGATGAGATCGCCGTCGCCTACGGGCTCTATCGCACCGTCTATGACGACATCGCAGGCGCAATGGCGGCGGCGGAGATGGGCCCCGCCGCCAAGGAGCACGCCCACGGCGCGGTGGGCGCCGCGCTTCTGGAATACACGATCCCGGTCGCGGTCTGCTCAGGCTCCGCGCTCGCAGACTGCAAGGTGGAGATGATGGACCTCGGCGCGAAAGACGTCGGCGGCTCCGACAAGACCGGAGTCACGACGCTCGACCTTCTGGGCGCCTTGCAGGACATCGCCCTGATCGCGAGAGACCAGATCGAGATTGGCGCTGCGGATTGTCTGATCGCCGAAGAGGATTGCGAATTCGACCTCGCATCGCTGCGCTCGGTCTACGCCGCACGCACCGGCATGCCCGTGCCGAAGGGGTGGGTACCCAGCATGGCTTTCCTCGCCGATCACACCGCGCTGCACCTGCGCGGCCCCGCCCATGCGCGCTGCGCCGTCAGCAGCCTTGAGCCCGGATGCATCTCCAACGCCGAAATCGCCGGATGGGTCGCGCGCTCCGGCTTCGCGCCAGTGACCGCAACGGATGAGGCCGCCTTCGCGCGGGTCACCGCCGCCTTGCAGGCCGGGGGCGTCCCCTATCTTGAAGGCGACGCCGATCGGCCGGACGCGCTGACTGTCTGGGTTCCGCCCGCCCATCTCATTGCAGCCCAGACCGCCTTGCAAGGCCCGCAGGCCGCGCTTTAGGCCTGAGACCGCATTCCGCTTTCGGGTTGAGCCGCAGCCCGGCGCTCGCCTCGCTTTTGTTGCAATGCAGCATTCCGGCGCCTACATCCTATTGGTTCGGCCTGCTGATTGTGCAAAAGGCGCGGAGAGACGGAAATGTTATGGGCGTATCTGTCATATAAACCAAAGGGTTGGCGCAGAAGCCTGACGCCGCGAGAGGACCATCTTCTCGCGGAGCACCTGTTGCGGCTTCCTCCTGAGGATCGGCAATCGCGCTTTCTTCATCAGATGAGCGACGATGCGATTCGCGATTATGCGCGCAATCAAGATCCCTCGACTCGTCGGGTGATCGGTTGGTTCCGTGCGGGCGTTCTGCGCGGCGCGGTGGAACTGCATTTCTCGGGCGACGCGGCCGAAGCCGCGGTCACGGTGGAGCCCGAATATCGCGGCTCGGGCGTGGCGCAGGGCCTGATGGAGAGCGCATTGCGCGCGGCCAGCAACCGCGGCGTCAAGAAAGTGATCGTGCGCACCAGCCACGGCAACAAGCCGATGCTGCGACTGGCGAAGTCCGCTGGCGCGCGCTTCGTGGTGGAGGAAGGCGATCTGACGGGCGAGATCGACGCCAAGTCGCCGACGCCGGTGTCCTACATCTTCGATTGCGCCGAGGAGCGCAGCGGCGTGCTGGCGAGCGTCGCGTCGCGGGCGCTCGAACTTCTGGCGCAGCGTCAGGAAGCGAGAAACGGGTGAAGTGAACCCTTTTCTCGCCTGAATGCCGCGATATCTTTCCGGCATGAACCGCGTACCGGCCGGCTGCATCTTCGCTCTCCTCACCGCTTTGGCGGCGGCGACCCCTTTCGTCGCCGCCAACGCCAACGGCCGGTCGGACCGAATCGAGGATGAGCTCGATTCCGCGCGTCTTGAAATGCGCGACAGCGAAGGCTGGAGATTCCATCCGAACTCATTCATTTTCGCCGGTCCCGACGGCGCGTACTCGGCGCCGGCGCCGCGAGAATTCGACGCCTCTCGCGCCAGCGGGCTTCCGGCGTCGCGCCTGCCGGTGATCGGCGGCTACTTCCGACGAGAGCTGGTGCCGCCGCCTGATGAGCGCGGCGCGCCGGTCTACGCGATCGGTGATGCGATGGCGCTGGATCTGCGTCAGTTTCGGCCAGAGGACTGGTCGGCGGCGATGCAGGCCGCGGGAGGACGCCGCTTCTTCATCATATCTGGCGGACGCCTGACGGTGATGGCGATTCAGCCGTTCTTCCGGCCGTTCATGTTCAAGCCCGCGCCCATGCCGGATTTCGGTCGGCGCCAGATCGGCGAGGCGTTCATCATGGACGATGCTCTGGTCATCGCGCCTCTCGCTCGGGACTTTTACGGCGCGCGACCATGGTGAGAGACCATCCGAGCGTCGCTTTTGCCCTCGACGCGCAGTCCTCTCTGCGTTAGAACGCGCCGCGTTCGGGCGGAACCGCGCCATTCGGCGCCTCGGCGGGGGACGCTCCGACCTTCCGAACGATACGCAGTCAGGCTGACGATATGGCGAATACAATTCTTCTGGTCCACCTCATCCTCGCGGTCTTTCTGATCGGCGTCGTGCTGTTGCAGCGCTCCGATGGCGGCGCGCTTGGCATTGGCGGCGGCGGAGGCGGGTTGAGCACGGGTCGTCCGCCCGCCAGCCCACTGCAGAAGATCACCTGGGCGCTGACTGCAGCCTTTATCGCGACCAGCCTGGGGCTGACCGCCATCGCGTCCCGTATCGGCGACGGCGGATCGGTCGTCGACGGCCCGGCGCCGATTGAAGCGCCTGCGCCCGAGGAGGCGCTAGGAGGCGGCGCTCTGCTGCCCCCGTCGCTTGGCGATGGGCCGCTGACTCCGCCCTCCGACGGCCCCCTGACTCCGCCGCCGGCGCCCGCGCCTGCGCAATAGGCCCTGCGCGACCAATGTGCTAACAAGGTCGCGGAGATGGCGGGAATTCTTGATAGATTCGAGACTGCGTTCGCAGCGCTCGGGGCTTGGGCCTCGCGCGGCGCGCTGCGCCGTTTCGTGCTTCTGCTCGCGCTCTGCCTGATCGTCTTCGCGCCAGGCATCGCCTCGCTGCCGGTGACCGACCGGGACGAAGCGCGCTTTGTGCAGGCCACCAAGCAGATGGTCGAAACGGGCGACCTGATCGACATTCGCTTTCAGGACGCGCCGCGCTGGAAAAAGCCGGTCGGCATCTATTGGCTGCAATCGGCCGCCACCAGCATGTTCGGCGGGGCCGAGGCGCCGATCTGGGCCTATCGGCTGGTCTCTCTGATCGGCGCGATCATCGCTGTCTTGGGAACCAGTTGGGCTCTCAGCCCGTTGATCGGCGAGCGCAACGCCTTTGTCGCCGCGGCGCTGCTGGCGGTCTCTCCCCTGATGGCGACCGAGGCGCATATCGCCAAGACCGACGCCACCCTTCTGGCCACCGTGGTGATCGCGCAGGGCGCGCTGGCGCGGCTGTGGATGGCCGAGGGCGCCGCCAGAACCCGCGACGCCCTGATCTTCTGGATCGCGATGGCGGCGGGCGTGCTGATCAAGGGGCCCATCGTTCCCATGGTCAGCGGCGTGACCATCATCTGGCTCTGCATCTGGCGGCGGGAGGCGCGGTGGCTATCGCGGCTCAAGCCGGTCTGGGGCGTGCCCCTGCTGATCGTTTTGGTGGCCCCATGGCTGGTGGCGATCTGGATCGTCAGCGACGGCGCCTTCTTCGCCGAGGCCGTGGGCAAGGACCTGATCGGAAAGGTGCAAAGCGGGCAGGAGAGCCACGGCGCGCCGCCGGGATACTATTTCGGGACGTTCTGGGGCACGTTCTGGCCCTGGGCGCCGCTGGCGCTGTTCGCCGCGCCACTCGCCTGGGCGCGCCGCTCCAACGCGGGCGTGTTGTTTCTGCTGGGCTGGATCGTTCCGGTCTGGATCATTCTGGAGTTGGTCCCGACCAAGCTGCCCCATTACGTGCTGCCGCTCTACCCGGCGATCGCCGGCGCGGTGGCGGCGGTTGTCTTAGGCGAATGCGTCGAGGCGGTCCGCAACAGCAGAGCGCGCCGGTGGATTTCGACCGTTCTTTACGCGATTCCGCTGCTGGCGCTGAGCGCCGCCGCGCTTGTCGGACCACTGTTAGTCGAGGGGCGGATCGTCCTTGGCGGCGCGGCTCTCGGCGTGGTTGGGCTTGGCTTGGGCGTGGTGGCGTTGCGAGCCTATCACCGGCGCCGCGTCGAAGCCGCCGCGCCGCCTGCGATGTTGTCGGCCGCCGCGCTGTTCGTCGCCACGTTCCAGTTCGTATTGCCCTCGTTTGAGACGGCCTTCCCCAGCCCGCGCCTTTACGCCGCCGCGCAACCCTATCTGGCGTGCACGGATCAGCCGCTCGGCTCCTCCGACTACAGCGAGCCCAGCCTTGTCTTTCTGGCGGGAACAGACACGAAGCTACTGGGGTGGGACGACGCCGCAGAGTGGCTGACCGGCGCGGACGGGCGGATTCTGTGGATATCCGACCGCTGGCGCGCCCAGTTTGACGAGAAAGCGGCCGAGCTTGGCCTAGAGACGCGAGAACTCGCCGAGGTCAGCGGCTTCAACTACAATCGCGGCAAGGCGATGACCTGGCGCTTGCTGGTTCGCGACAACGACCCGATGTTGACCAAATGCGACGCTCTCTCCCATCTCACAGACCGATGACTTCGACGCGGACTGCGGCGTCAGAAAGGTTCACCCGGCCGCGACGCGACGCTATTGTTCCACTCCGATATCGCTTTTGCGAAGCCTCTGATCCGGTGAAGTTCAGCTTATGACAGCCTCAGACGCCTCTCCCGCCGCCCCGGCCGACGCGCCCCGCTTCGCCGTGGTGGCGCCGATGAAGAACGAGGAGGGCAACGTCGCCCTGATGGTCGAGGAGATCGCCGCCGCCTGCGAGTCGATCGGCCCGTTCGAGGCGATCTTCGTCAATGACGGCTCGGATGACGGCACCGCCGCAAAGATCGCAGAGATGGCCAAGACCTATCCCTGGCTGCGCGAGGTGCGCCACGCGAAAAGCTGCGGTCAGTCGACTGCCGTGCGCTCGGGCGTGCGGGCCGCAAAGGCGCCGATTGTTTGCACCATCGACGGCGACGGGCAGAACCCGCCGTCGGAAATCCCCAAACTGGTGGCGCCGCTGCTGGAGGCGGGGCTGGACTCGAAGCTTGGCCTTGTCGCCGGGCAGCGGGTCGGACGGCAGGACACGCTGTCGAAACGCTGGGCGTCGAAAGGGGCCAACTGGCTGCGCCGCTCGATGTTGAACGACGACACTCGCGACACGGGCTGCGGCCTGAAGGCGTTTCGGCGCGAGGCGTTTCTGGCCCTGCCCTTCTTCAACCACATCCATCGTTATCTTCCCGCCCTGTTCCGCCGCGACGGCTGGGAAATTGCGCTGGTGGACGTCAGCCATCGCGCGCGTGAGGCGGGAAGTTCGAAATACACCAATATCGGCCGGGCTATCGTCGGCGTGCAGGACCTTCTGGGCGTGTCGTGGCTGTGCCGCCGGGGCACCCGGCCCGTCGTCGTCAAGATAGACGAGTAACGGCGATGGAGGACGAGGCCGCACACTGGCTGATGAAGTCGCTGCTGGTCGACAGCTGGTTCGGCGTCTGGCTGGCGCTGTTCGGTCTTCTGGCGCAGGCCGTCTTCATGAGCCGCATGCTGGTGCAGTGGATCGCCTCGGAACGCGCCAAAAAATCGGTCATGCCGGTCGCGTTCTGGTGGCTGTCGCTGGCGGGCGCGGTGATGTTGCTGGTCTATGGCGTCATGCGCCGGGACGTGGTGATCATCTCCGCCCAGCTGTTCGGATTGATCGTTTACGCTCGAAACCTGAAGCTTATCTGGAATGAAAAACGCCGCGATTTGATTAACTGAACATTTTACTCCGGAAGTGGGCGCCTCACTCGCTTGTCGCAGGTCACCGAATCTAGTAGTTCTTAATTCCCGTGGAACGACATGCGGTCCACTCGGAAGGATCGCGACAAGAAACGCGAGATAACGCAACCACGGGGGCAACCGGGCATGGCGCGCTATATTTTTGTGACGGGCGGAGTGGTCTCCTCGCTCGGAAAGGGACTCGCGTCTGCGGCGCTCGGATCGCTTCTTCAGGCGCGCGGATACACGGTCCGCCTGCGCAAGCTCGACCCCTATCTCAACGTCGATCCCGGCACCATGAGCCCGTTCGAGCACGGCGAAGTTTTCGTCACCGATGACGGGGCGGAGACGGATCTGGACCTCGGCCATTACGAGCGGTTCACCGGCGTCGCGGCGCGCAAGACCGACAGCGTCAGCTCGGGCCGGATCTATTCGAACGTGCTGGAGCGCGAGCGGCGGGGCGACTACCTCGGCAAGACCATTCAGGTCATCCCGCACGTCACCAACGAGATCAAGGACTTCATCGCCATTGGCGACGACGAGGTCGACTTCATGCTGTGCGAGATCGGCGGCACGGTCGGCGACATCGAAGGCCTGCCCTTCTTCGAGGCGATCCGCCAGTTCGCGCAGGACCGCCCGCGCGGCGAGTGCGTGTTCATGCACCTCACCCTGCTGCCCTATCTGGCGGCGAGCGGCGAGTTGAAGACCAAGCCGACGCAGCATTCGGTGAAGGAGTTGCGCTCAATCGGCATCGCGCCGGACGTGCTGGTCTGCCGGACCGAGGTGGAGCTTCCGGAAAAGGAACGCGCAAAGATCGCCCTTTTCTGCAACGTGCGGCCCGACGCGGTGATCCCGGCGATGGACCTGAAGTCGATCTACGAGGCGCCGCTGGCCTATCACAAGGTCGGGCTCGACAAGGCGGTGCTGGACGCGTTCGGCATCCGCCCGGCCCCGCGCCCGAATCTCGAGAAGTGGGAGGAGGTCGCCGACCGCGTCTACAACCCTGACGGCGAAGTGCGCATCGCCATCGTCGGCAAGTACACCCAGCTTGAGGACGCCTATAAATCCATCGCCGAGGCGCTGACCCATGGCGGGATCGCCAATCGGGTCAAGGTGCGCGCCGAGTGGCTGGACGCCGAGATTTTCGAGACCGAGGACCCCGCCCCCTATCTGGAGAATTTCAACGGCATTCTCGTACCCGGCGGCTTCGGCGAGCGCGGCACCGAGGGCAAGATCAACGCGGCCCGGTTCGCGCGCGAGCGCAAGGTGCCGTATCTCGGCATCTGCCTTGGCATGCAGATGGCCGTGATCGAGGCGGCGCGAAATCTCGCGGACATCAAGGACGCGGGCTCCGAAGAGTTCGACCATGAGGCCGAGGGCGAGACCCCCCGCTTCAAGCACATCATCTATCACATGAAGCAATGGGTGCAGGACAACCAGACCGTCCAGCGCTCGGCCGATGACGACAAGGGCGGCACCATGCGCCTTGGCGCCTATGACGCCACGCTGACGCCCGGCAGCCAGGTGGCCGACATTTACGGGACCACCTCCATCAGCGAGCGTCATCGTCACCGCTATGAGGTCGACATCGCCTATCGTCAGAAGATCGAGGAGACGGGCCTGCGCTTTTCCGGCCTGTCGCCGGACGGGCGTCTGCCCGAGATCGTCGAGATCCCCGGCCAATGGTTCGTCGGCGTTCAGTTTCATCCCGAACTGAAGTCGAAACCGTTTGAGCCGCACCCGCTTTTCGCTAGTTTCATCGGCGCCGCTCTCGAGCAATCAAGACTCGTCTAAGGCGCAGACGGAGAGGAGACCCCTATGTTCGCCCGCGTGACCACCTATACCCTTTTGCCCAGGAGCAATACGCCCGAGGCCCTGGCCCAATTGACGTCGGATCTGAACAGCCGGCTGCCTGGCGTTCCCGGCCTGTTGCAGACCTATGTTCTCGGCGGTCGCGAAGACGGTCGCTGCGTCTCGGTCGCCATCTATGAAAACCGTGACGCCGCCTACGCATCCGTTCCGGTGACGCTGGCGATCTGGCAGGATCATATCAACAACCTGGCGGATGAGCCGGACCTGCAGGAATACGAGGTTCTGGCGGCCGTATCCGGCGCCTGACCCGCTCCGCACCATCGGCGCCAAAGGCAAACGGCGCGCCAGAAGGCGCGCCGTTGTTTTGTTCCGCAGGCTGGTCTTAGCGGTCCAGGCCCAACCCAAGCGCCGCATTGACGGAAGTCAGCCCCGCCGCGCTCAGCGACGGCCGCCGCTCTCCGTCCCCGATCACGGCAAATGCGGACCAGAAGAACGGGTGCGACGTCGCCGGATCGGCCATCAGACTCGTCTGCGCCTGACGCTTGGCGTCGGCGATGCCGAGATTCGGCGAAGACGCCAACGCGCCATAGAATTCGCGCATCAGCTTTTGCGTGGCGTTGTCATCCACCGACCAGTGAGAGACCACCAGAGACCGCGCGCCTGCGAAGAAGAACGCGCGGGCGAGGCCTGAAAGGCTTTCGCCGCCCGAGGTGCGGAAACCGGTGCCTGCAGCCGACAGGGCGCCGCCGCCGCCGGTATCGCAGGCCGACAGAACCACCATCTCGGCGTTGAGCTTGAGATCCAGAATCTCCGACTCTTCCAGAAGCGCGTCGGACTCCCCTCCCAACTCCAGCGATGTCACCAGCGCTGGCTGCGGCAGACAGGCCGGATCGCGCGCCAGCAGGCCATGGGTGGCCAGATGCAGAGTCTGGTAATTGTTAAGAGACGCCGTCTTGACCGCTGTGTCGGTGAACGCTTCGCCCAAGGTAATATCCTCGGGCGTCACCGGCAGGACGCTGGCGATCTGCTCCAGCTCCACGCGCGTGCCCTCCAGCGTGCCAAGGCTGGCGACGCGCGCCAGCGACGGCGCGCAGTCCAGATCGCCGCCGCGTTGCTCGAACACCTGGAAGATGCCCTCTTCCGTCGCAGCGAAGGGGCTGAAATCGCCGTAGCCCTTGAAGGGGCGCGCCGCCTCGGATTTCGGGATTGCGCGCGTCAGCACGAACGAACTGGGCGAGACCGCCGTGGTGATCGCCAACCGCTTGCCCAGGAACGCCACGTCTGAATAGTCGTATTTCACCGACCCTCCCGAGGCGACCCACAGAGAGTCCGAATTGGCGGGCGGCGTCTCGATGAGCAGGTCGAAGGGCAAGCTGAGCAGGGACTCGGTCGGCGCGACGATCAGGTGCCGGCGCCCCGCGAGCAGATCCTTGCCCGGCTCGAACAGCAGTTCATAGAGGAAAGACGCGGCTTCGACGTTGAAGCGGCGGATCGAGGCGCCGTCAATGGCCCGGCGGATTGCCCGCACCGCGCTCGCGGCGCCCCCGATGGTCAGGTTGACGTTGTAGGCGCGAAAGTCGCTACGCCCGATCAGCGTGACCAGACCGTCCTCGTCACCCAGGTTGATGACCGCGACGATCTCGTCCTCAGCCAGCGATTCCTGCAGCCGCGATAGCGGCACCGATTCATCCACCACCAGGTCCCAATTCGGCGCGGTCTCACGCAACTGCAGCCGCGCCGCGTCGAGCTTGTCCTGCGCCTCGGCCAACCGTTGTTCGGCCACGCGCTGCACATGGACGTCGCGCTTGCCCGCGGCCTCGATCCGGTCGAGCCGAGCAGCCGCCTTGTTCACTTCGCGCTCAAGGTCCTGCACCTGGCGGATCAGCGTCGCCGCCTCGCCCGTGCCCGTCGCCAGGCGCGCCGAGAGCTGCTCCAGCGTATCCGCCGTCGCGCCGGTCTGAATCTGCTGCAGGCCGAGGAAAAACTCCTCCCTGGCGCGGACATTCCGGAGCTGATTGGCGCCCGGCGTCAACAGCTTGAAATAGTTCGCCGCCCGATCGTAGGGCACGCCGCGTCGCTGCGTGTCCAGAATCGCCATCGCCTCGCGATAAACCACAAGAGCCGAGTCGGTCTCGCCAGCCTCCACCAGAATCTCCGCCAGGCGCAGCCGCATCAGGGCTTCGGGCCGGGTATTCGCCTCGGCGCGGCGCAGTCCATCGGCCGCGTTTGATAGTCCTGTGACTGCGCTCTGGTAATCGCCGCGCGCGACAGCGCCCTCGGCCCGGATCACCGCGACCTGGCCGCGAAGCCAACCCGCGTATCCCGGCGGCGCCGCATTGAGATCTGCGGTCGCGTTCGCGACATAGGCGTCCGCCTCGGGATCATCGAGCGCCTGAGCCGCGGCGGCCCGCACATACCAGGCGTGCGC
>QKHF01000149.1 GCA_003250135.1 Paracoccaceae bacterium
AATTTCCGCCTCTGACGGCGGGGTCTTGAGATACTCGACCACTTCCGGCTCGACGCCGTTCTCCTGCAGCAGCGCCAGCGTCTGGCGCGACTTGGAGCAGCGCGGGTTGTGATAGATGCGGACCATGCGTCTCTCCTAGACCGGATTGTCGGCGCCGACGGCCATCTCGAACTGATAGCACCCGTCGCGCCTGAGAAGCGCCGCCAGCCCCTCCGCGATGCGCGGCCCCAGGGACGGGCCCTCATAGATCATCGCAGTGTAGAGCTGCACCAGCGACGCCCCGGCGCGGATTTTGGCGTAGGCGTCCTCGGCCGAGCTGATCCCGCCGACCCCCACCAACGGAATCGCGCCCCCCGTAAGCCGCCGCATCTGGCGCAGCACCGCGGTGGAGCGCTGGAACAGCGGCGCGCCGGAAAGCCCGCCCGCTTCGCCCGCATGGCGGCTCGCCAGCCCGTCGCGCGACAGCGTGGTGTTGGTCGCCACGATCCCGTCGATCCCGCGTTCCAGGCAAACCTCGGCGATGTCGGCGAGCTCCGCCTCGCTGAGATCCGGCGAGATTTTCAGGAGGAGCGGCGTCTGCCGCAGGGTCTCCTCGGTCAACGCGTCGCGCGCCTCGATGCAGCGCGCCAGCAGCGCATCCAGCGCCGCGCGCCCCTGCAGGTCGCGCAGCCTTTCCGTGTTGGGCGAGGACACGTTGATGGTCATCGCCTCGACCAGCCCCCAAAGCCCCTGCATCACGGTTACGTAATCCGCGGCGCGATCCTCGGAATCCTTGTTGGCGCCCAGATTGGCCCAGATGAAGCCGCGCCGGCCCGGCAGCGCGCGCAGCCGCGCCGCGACCGCCTCGACCCCGTCATTGTTGAACCCAAAGCGGTTGATGGCCGCGCGGTCCTCGGTCAGGCGAAAGAGGCGCGGGCGCGGATTGCCCGGCTGCGGGCGGGGCGTCACAGCGCCGATCTCCACAAACCCGAACCCGGAGGCCAGCATGGCCAGCGGCGCCTCGGCGTTCTTGTCGAAGCCCGCCGCCACGCCCACCGGGTTGCAGAACCTGAGCCCGAAGACCTCGGTCTCCAGCAGCTCGTCCTCGTAAGGCTTGACCGTCGGCGCCCAGCCCTTCACCAGCGCTTTGATCGCCAGCCTGTGCGCTGTCTCCGGGTCGAGCCGCCGGAGCGCCGTCATGCCCAATTTCTCGAAATCGGTCACGCCGTCACCTCATTCGGGAAGACATGCGCGCCGTTCTCGCCGAGGCGCAGCAGCTTCACCCAGCTCACATCCTCGAGGAACAGCTTGCGATACAGGTGGGGGAACAGGTCGCCGCCGCGGGAGACCTCCCACCGCAGCCCGTCGAACAGAACATCCTCGTTGATCGCCGCCAGCACCAGCCCGCCCTGGCCTGCGAAATGCTTCGCCGCCGTGCCGGGCGCCTGGGCGCCGGTCGAAAGATGGATGAACCCGTCGTCGAGATCGGCGGGAGAGCCGTCGAACTCGCCCGTTTCTTCGAACTCGGCCCACTCAGGGGCGGTCAGGATCTTGTAGACCAGCATGGGGGCGTTCTGCCCCGGCGTCGGGCGAAGGTCAACGCCCGCCGGGACGTCAAATCTGTTGCGCGCCGGCGCGCCGGGCCTTGCCCCGCTCTATGCCGAGCTGGCGCTCGCGCCAGATGATCAGCACTCCGGCGGCGACGACGACCGCCGATCCGGCCACCGTCGCGCTGCCGGGGATCTCGCCGAACAGGCTCCAGCCCAAGAGGACCGCGAAGATCATCGAGCTGTAGTCGAACGGGGCGATCGTCGAGGCCTCGGCGAATTTGTACGCCTCGGTCAGCAGGATTTGTCCGACCCCGCCAAGCAGCCCTGCGCCGATCAGGTACGCCCACATTTCGGGCGACGGGTTGATCCAGCCGAATGGCGCCGTCGCGAGGCCGACGACGGACGAGGTGATGGAGAAATAGAACACGATGGTCGAGGCGCGCTCGGTGGCGACCATGCGCCGGACGATGATCATGGCGATTGCGGTGAAGAATGCGCCGATCAGCGCCGCCAGCGCGCCAAGCGCCTCGCCCGACGTCGCGCCTTCCGTCAGCAGCGTCAGCTTGGGCCAGAGAATGATCAGAACGCCGACCATGCCGGTTGCGACCGCGATGATCCGGAAGGCGCGAATCGTCTCTCCCAGCACCGCCGCCGCCAGCAGCGTAGCGAAGATCGGAGAGGCGTAGCCGATGGCCGTCGCCTCGGGCAGCGGCAGCAGGCCGAGCGCGGTGAACCCCAGTCCCATCGCGGTAACGCCGACCAGGCCGCGCGTCACATGACCCACCGGGTTCGCCGTTTTCAGCGCTGCGGGAAGTTCGCGCCGGAACGCCATGTAGGCCAGCAGCGGGATCAACGCGAAGAACGAGCGGAAGAACACGGTCTCGCCCGCTGGCGCCTCGACACGCGCCGCCTTGATGCAGACCGCCATCAGCGTGAATAACAGCACCGAGCCGACCTTGAGCAGAATCCCCCGTGCCGGGCCGGCCTCCGCATCGCCTGCGGGCTCCGCGCCCCGCGGCGCCGTCGTCTTCTCGGATGGTCCGGGCTGGTCGCTCATAGATCGGATAGAGCGCGCCCGCCGCCGGAATGCAAGCGGCGGGAAGAGGCTGGCGGCCTAGGCCGCCTTCGCCTCCGGGTCCGCCAGCGCCACGATGTCCATCATGATCCGGTTCAGCTCGAAATCCTTCGGCGTATAGACCGCGGCCACGCCCTTGGCCTTGAGCGCCTCGGCGTCCTCGTCCGGGATAATTCCGCCCGCCACCACGGCGATGTCGCCGCGCCCGGCCTTGGCCAGCCGCTCCACGACCTCCGTCACCAGCGGCAGGTGAGAGCCGGAGAGAATCGACAGCCCGATCACATGCGCGTCCTCGTCGATGGCCGAGGCGACGATCTGCTCGGGCGTCATTCGGATGCCGTCATAGGTCACGTCCATGCCCGAATCGCGGGCGCGCACGGCGATCTGCTCGGCGCCGTTGGAGTGCCCGTCGAGGCCGGGCTTGCCGACCACGAACTTGAGCCTCGCGCACGTCGTCCAGCCCCTGCGCGTCATTGCGCGGCGCCTTGCCGACGCCAGTCGGCGCGCGGTATTCGCCGAAGACCTGCCGCATCGACGCGCCCCACTCGCCGGTGGTCACGCCAACCTTGGCGCAGGCGATGGACGGCTCCATGATGTTGCGTCCATCCTTGGCGGCCGCGCGCAAATCGGCCAGAGCCGCCTGAACCGCGGCGTCGTCGCGTTCCTCGCGCCAGGCCTGAAGCCGGGCGATCTGATCCGCCTCGACGCCGGGATCGACCACCATGATGCCGCCTGGGCCTTCGGTCAGCGGCGACGGCTCGGTCTGGGTCAGCTTGTTGACGCCGACGACCACGGTC
>QKHF01000270.1 GCA_003250135.1 Paracoccaceae bacterium
GGCGGCGTCGACCTGCGCCGCGCTTCCGAGCGGGAGATGCGCGACATCCGCGGGCGGGAGATCTCGATGATCTTTCAGAACCCGCGCGCGGCGCTGAATCCAATCCGCAAGGTGGGCCACCAGATCGAGGACGTGCTGATCCGCCATGCGCGGGCCAGCCGGCAGGATGCCCGCAAGAAGGCGATCGAGGCGCTGAAGGCGGTGAAAATCCGCGACGCCGAGGCGCGCTATGACGCCTATCCGTTCGAGCTGTCGGGCGGCATGTGCCAGCGCATCGTGATCGCCATCGCGCTGGCCTGCGATCCGCGCCTGCTGATCGCGGATGAGCCGACCACCGGCCTCGACATCACCACTCAGAAGGCGGTGATGGACCTGGTGCTGGAACTGATCCGCGCTCGTGACATGAGCGCGATTCTGATCACCCACGATTTGGGGCTGGCCGCGCAATACTGCGACCGGATCGTGGTCATGAAAGACGGCGAGATCGTCGAGCAGGGCGCGCCGGCGGAGATGTTCTCCGCCCCGCGCCACCCCTATTCTCGAAAGCTGGTGGACGCGACGCCGCGGCAGGGCGAGTCGATCCGCAACCTGCTTCCCGCCGAGGCGCGCACGCCGCTGCCCATCCACCTGCCCAGCGAGCAGTCGCTGCTGGAGGTGCGAAACCTCACCAAGACCTATCAGGGCAAGTCCGGCCCGGTGCATGCGGTCAAGGACATCTCCTTCACCGTCAAGCGCGGCCAGAGCGTCGGGCTCGTGGGAGAGTCCGGTTGCGGCAAGTCCACCACCTCCTCGATGCTGGTGCGGCTTCTGGACCCGACCAGCGGCGAGATCCTGTTCGGCGGACAGGATCTGGCCAAGACCCCGGCGCAGAGCTTCGCGCGCGATCCGCGCCGAAGCGACATCCAGATGGTGTTTCAGGACGCCACCGACAGCCTCAACCCCCGGCATACGTCGCGTCAGAGCATCGCCGAACCACTAAAGCGGCTGGCGGGGATGCGGGGCGGGGCGCTCCGCGCGCGGGTCGAGGAACTGGCGGATCTCGTCGGCCTGCCGCACCCCTTGCTGGACCGGTTCCCGCACCAGCTTTCGGGCGGGCAGAAGGCGCGGGTGGGGATCGCGCGGGCGATCTCGGTCAATCCGAAATTCCTGATCCTCGATGAGCCGACCGCGGCGCTCGACGTCTCGATCCAGGCGGTGGTGCTGAACCTGCTGGTCGATCTTCGCGCCAAGCTGGGGATGAGCTATCTCTTCGTCAGCCATGACCTGCACGTGGTGCGCCTGCTGTGCGACCATGTGATCGTGATGAAGGCGGGCGAGATCGTCGAGCAGGGTCCCGCGGCGCAGGTGATGGACGCGCCGTCCGCCCCCTATACGCGCGAGTTGATCGCCGCTGCGCCGAAGCCGCCTGCACGGCGCCGCGCCGCGTGAATTTGAAAGGCCGATATTGATGAAGGAACAGAGTTTGACCATTGCGGCGCTCAAAGACGCCTATGCCAAGGGCATGCCGCCAAAAGATGTCATAACGGAGGTATACGCCAGGATCGAAGCCGTCTCGGACCCCGGGATATTTATCCATCTCGTGGCGCAAGAGGAGGCGCTGGCGGCGGCCGTAGCCCTTGGCTCCTATGATCCGGAGAAGCCGCTTTGGGGCGTTCCCTACGCGGTCAAGGACAATATCGACGTCGCCGGAATGCCGACCACGGCGGCCTGCCCGGAATTCGCCTATGACGCCGAAGAGGACGCGTTCGTCGTCGCGAAACTGCGCGCGGCGGGGGCGATCTGCATCGGCAAGACCAATCTCGATCAGTTCGCGACCGGATTGGTAGGCCTGCGCACGCCCTATCCAGCCCCGAAGAACGCCCTCGATCCGGAGATTCCGCCCGGCGGCTCCTCGTCGGGGTCGGCGGTCGCCGTGGCGCAGGGGATCGTCCCCTTCGCGCTGGGCACGGACACGGCGGGATCGGGGCGGGTTCCGGCGGCGCTCAACGACATCGTCGGGCTGAAGCCGACCCTTGGGGCCCTTTCGGCGCGCGGCATGGTCCCGGCTTGCCGGACGCTCGACACGATCTCGGTCTTCGCGGCGACGGTTGACGACGCCTATGCCGTATTTGAGGTCGCTGCCGGGTTCGATCCTGCGGACCCGTACTCGAAGCCCGTCGCGGTTCGCCCCGTCTCCGCCCCGCCGCCTGTGTTCCGCGTGGGCGTCCCGGACGCCGAAAGCATCGCGTTCTTCGGCGACTCCGAACAGGAAGCGTCCTTCGAGGCGGCGCTCTCGACGCTGAAAGCATCAGGGGCGGAGATCGTCGAGATCGACTTCGCGCCCTTCTATTCGGTGGCGGAGCTGCTCTATGACGGGCCGTGGGTGGCCGAGCGCCTCGCCGCGCTGGAGCCGTTCCTGAAAGAGAAAGCCGAGTTCGTTCATCCGGTCACCCGAAGGGTTGTCGGCGTGGCGTCGAAATTCTCCGCCGCCGACGCGTTCAACGGTCAATACCGGCTGGCGGAACTGAAGCGGACCGTCGCGCCCGCGCTGGCGTCAGTAGACCTCTTCTGCGTTCCGACCATCCCCACATTCTACTCCGTGGCGGAGGTGGAGGATGACCCGATCGGGCCTAACTCCAACTTCGGGACCTACACCAATTTCGTGAACCTCCTGGATATGTGTGGGCTGGCGGTTCCGGCCGGGCCGCGCGCGGACGGAAGGCCGGGTAGCGTCACCTTGCTCGGCGTCGCGGGCGCCGACGGCTTGCTGGCCTCTGTCGCGCAGGTTTTCGAGGGGGCGGAGCGCGCAGATGCGGCGCCCGCAGTTCAAGACGACGAGATCGAGATCGCCGTTTGCGGCGCGCATATGTCGGGCCTGCCGCTGAATGGCGAGTTGACCGGGCGCGGCGCGCGGTTCCTGCGTGAGGCGCGGACGGCGCCAGACTACCGGTTCTACGCCCTCGCGGGCGGGCCGCCCTACCGCCCCGGCCTGGTGCGGGTCGCGGACGGGCAGGGCGCACGCGTGCGTCTGGAGATTTGGGCGCTGCCGAAATCGCAGTTCG
>QKHF01000324.1 GCA_003250135.1 Paracoccaceae bacterium
ATCGCCGCGTTCATCGCCTACTCGCGGCGCTTCGCCGAGCCGCTGCGCCAGGTGGGCGGCCTCTACAACCAGCTCCAGGGGGCGCTGGCCGGCGCCGAGCGGATCTTCGAGGTGCTCGACACCGCCCCCGACCAGACCGACCCGCCGGACGGGGAGTCCGCGCCTGCGTATTCCAGCGCCAACGACGCCGTGATGGAGGTGCCGCTGATCGGCAAGATCGCCGCGGGTACGCCGATCGACGCGCTGGAGCATGTGCAGCGCCATGTGGGCGTTCCGGCCGATATGCTGGGCTCGGGCGAGCATTTCGCGCTGTCGGTCGAGGGCGACTCGATGATCGACGCGGGCATCCATGATGGCGACCTCGTGGTCATCCGCCGGCAGGACACCGCCAATGACGGCGAGATCGTCGTGGCTCTGGTCGCAGATCACGAGGCCACGCTGAAGCGCCTGCGTCGCCGCGGCCCTCAGGTGGAGTTGCAGGCCGCGAACCCCATGCACAAGGATCAGATCTATCCTGCGGATCAGGTGCGCGTGCAGGGCCGTCTGGTGGGACTGGTGCGCACCTACTGAGAGTTGGACACCGCCGGGTTCCCGGTCCAGAGACGGCGTCCGGCGCGTTCGGCGACGATCGTCAGTCGCGCCGCTTTCCGATCGACGATCTCGACAGCAATAGGCCCGGAATTCACCTCCCGCGGCCCGATGTAGAGGCAAGGTCCCGCAGGCGGCCGCCAGTTGCGTGGCGCGAGCAGAATCACCTGCTCCTGGCAGAGCGCCTCGAGACGCGACTGCTCGGCGCGCTGCAACTCCCCTTCCAGCCGCCATCCATGGGCGAGATCCGCATGCGCCCAGCCTTTGCCTACGCTTAATCCCGGCCGTTCAGCGGCCTCTTTCGGGCGCGCTGCGTCGCCGTCTCGCCTAAGCCAGGTGGAGGCGGTGAAATCCGAGCGTCCGCCCGCAAAGGAAAGCGCCCTGCCCTCCGGCCCCATCGCGCCGATCTGTCGCCCACGTTCCGCGATCAGCACATCTGGCCGGTTATCCGCCCACCACAGCGCGATGCCTAGCAGAGCCAGCGCAGCGCCGGCCGCTTTGCCCCAACGCCGGCAAAGGCAAAGCAGAAGGCCGCCCGCCACCAGAAGCGCGAAAGCAAACGACGGCGCCTCGGCCACGCTCCGCGTCGCGTCTGGCAGCCCGGCCACCCAATGCGCGACGGCGAGGATCGTCGCCACGCCGCGGGCCATTACATCGAGAGCCCAGCCCTCCAACCCAAACGGCGCCAAGGCCCCGGCCAACATGGCGGAGGGCATCACCCACAAGCCCATCACCGGCGCCGCAGCGACATTGGCGATCAGCCCATAGCTGGAGATGCGGTTGAAGTGATGCGCAGCGAAGGGCGCCGTCGCCAAGCCCGCCACGAGGCTGGTCAACACCAACGCGCCCAGGTAGAGGCCTATCCGGACGAGCGGCCCTGCCCCGCGCCGCGCCTCGCGCCATCGGTCCCGCGCGTCGCCGTAGACCGCAACCAGCGCCGCGGTGGCTGCGAAGGACATCTGGAAGCCAGGCTCCACCAGGCTCTCCGGCCTGAGCGAGAGAACGATCAACGCCGCCAGAGCCAACGCCCGCAGCGTCACCGCGGGCCGGTCCAGCAGCACAGCCACCAACGCGACTGCGACCATGATGAAGGCGCGCTGCGTCGCGACGCTCGCCCCGGACAGCGCCAGATACCCGAGCCCCGCCGCCAGAGCCGCCACGGCGGCGATCTTCTTTCCGGAGATCCGCAATACGACAGGCGGCGCGAGAGCGACCAGCGCGCGCGCTGCGGCGAAGATCAATCCGGTGACCAGCGCCATGTGCAAGCCGGAAATCGCGAGAAGATGCGCCAAGTTCGAAGCGCGAAGATCGTCGAGCGCGCGGGGCGGAATGGCGGCGCGGTCGCCCACCAGGATCGCCGCAGCGAAGGCGCCTTCCGCTTCCGGCATATGAGCCCGCAAGCCCGCAGCGATGTCCGCCCTCACGCCGCTGAGCCACATGGCGGCGCGATCCAGCGCACCATCAGGCGAGGTTGAACCGAGCATCGCCAACGGTCCCTCGATACGGCCGACGGCGCCTAGGCCATCGAACCAAGCACGGCGGCGGAAGTCATATCCCCCGGGCTCAGTCGGACCCGCGGGCGGCGCCAGAAACGCGCTGAAACTGAACCGGTCTCCAGGGCGAAACTGATCGGCGAGCACGCCGGGCGCCGTGACGCGGATTCGCATTGGCGCATCAGTCAGTCCGTCTATCGCGATCCGGTCGAACAACAGCCGCGTGGCGCCGTTGCCGCTGCGCGAGGCGCCGAGCAGCCGACCCGCAACCTGATAATCCCCCGCCTCGGCGAGCACCGGCGCTGCGACCAGCCTTGCTCTGATCGCGCCCGCCGCGAAGCCGAGCGAGGCCAGCAACACCGCTGTGGCGGCCAGCAGCGCAACCGCCCCCGCGCGCCGGGCGGCGAGCAGAAGCGCTATGGCCCCTGCGATGAGCCAGACGACGTCGATCACGCGCGGCTCGACAGGCGCAGAAAAGTAGGCGGCCACGCCCGCGCCAAAGGCGACCGGCGCCCAAAGCGGCGCACGCCGCCAGTCGAAGATCAGGATCGCCGCCAGTCGGCTTGAGATCGCGGCCGTCCTTCGCCATAAAGGCGCGGCGCGCAGCGGCTCTCCCTCTGCGCCGGTTCGCCCCGATTTCAGCGTCGCGTCCATTCCGTCGCCCAGTCTCCGCCAAGGCCAGCCATAAGATGACAGAAGATCAAAACTTACAACCCAAGGGTGTTGTCACGCGTTTCGCACCCTCGCCGACCGGCTACCTGCATATCGGCGGCGCCCGGACGGCCCTGTTCAACTGGCTGTTCGCCCGCGCCAATGGCGGAACATTCCTGCTGCGGATCGAGGACACGGATCGCGCGCGCTCGACGCCTGAAGCGACCGAGGCGATCTTCGAGGGCTTGCGCTGGCTCGGGCTCGACTGGGACGGAGAGGCGATCAGCCAGTTCGACCGCGCCGGCCGGCATCGCGAAGTCGCCGAGGCGATGCTCGCTAATGGCACGGCCTATCGCTGCTACGCCAGCAAGGAGGAGATCGACGCGGCGCGCGAGGCCGCGCGCGCCGAGGGTCGCCCGCCCCTCTTCCAAAGCCCGTGGCGCGACAAGGGACCGGAGGACTGGCCCTCAGACGCTCCCTACGCGGTGCGCCTGAAGGCCCCGCGTGAGGGCGAAACAATGGTCGAGGACGCCGTGCAGGGCGTCGTCCGCTGGTCCAACGCCCAACTCGACGACCTGATCCTGCTTCGCTCGGACGGCGCTCCCACCTACATGCTGGCCGTGGTTGTCGACGATCGCGACATGGGAATTACTCATGTAATCCGCGGCGACGACCATCTGACCAACGCAGCGCGTCAGACGCTGATCTATCAGGCGATGGGCTGGGACACGCCGATCTTCGCCCATATCCCGCTGATCCACGGGCCGGACGGCGCCAAGCTGTCGAAACGCCATGGAGCTTTGGGCGTAGAGGCCTATCGGGACATGGGCTACCTGCCCGAGGCGATGCGCAATTACCTCGCCCGGCTCGGCTGGAGCCATGGCGACGACGAGTTCTTCACCACCGAGCAAGCCATCGAATGGTTCGGTCTGGAGGCGATCGGCAAGTCAGCCGCGCGGTTCGATTTCGCGAAACTGGAGCACCTGAACGGCCAGCATATCCGCGCCGCCGATGATTCCGAGTTATTCGCGGAACTGGAAAAATATGCTGCATCGCAACATGCGCAACCCTTCCCCGAAGACCGCCGCTCCATGCTTCGGCATGCGATTCCGGGATTGAAGGCGCGCGCCCGAACCTTGAAGGAACTGCTTGATTCCACGTATTATATTCTGGCCGACAGACCCCTTGATATTGACGAAAGTGCGGCTAAGATTCTTGCGCCAGACACCCGTGAGCAATTAAGAAAATTGACTTCGCGCCTGCAACATGCTACCCGGTGGGATAGCTCCAGCCTTGAGGAGATCGTACGCGCCTTCGCGGAAGACGAGGGTGTCAAGCTCGGCAAGATCGCCCAGCCCTTGCGGGCCGCGTTGACAGGTCGGGCCGTTTCTCCCGGCGTCTTCGACGTTATGGAGACGCTGGGTCCCGAAGAGAGCCTCGCGCGGATCGCTGATCAGGCGGTCTGACACTGAAAGGGCTCAGCCAGGGTCCGTCGACCCCGACTGAGTCCGTTTGGCGAATGCAGGTGAGGCGAGACAAAAGATGCGCCGGCCCCCCGCCGGGAAAAATTGGAAGGGAGTGGAGAATGAACGCGGAAGTGCAAGAGTCGAAAGCCTCAATCACCGTGGCGGGCAAGAATTTGGACGTGCCTGTCATGAAGGGCACGCTGGGCCCGGACGTGATCGATATCCGGACGCTGTATGCGAAGCAGGACGTCTTCACCTACGATCCCGGCTTCACGTCGACCGCCGCCTGCGAGAGCAAGATCACCTTCATTGACGGCGACAAGGGCGAGCTGCTGCATCGCGGCTATCCGATCGACCAGTTGGCCGAGAAATCGCACTACCTCGAGGTCTGCTATCTGCTGCTCTACGGAGAGTTGCCGTCCCGCGCGGCGATGGAGGATTTCGAGAGCCGCGTCAGCCACCACACCATGCTGCATGAGCAGATGCTCAATTTCTATCGCGGCTTCCGCCGTGACGCCCATCCGATGGCGGTGGTCTGCGGCGTGGTCGGCGCAATGTCGGCCTTCTATCACGACTCCACCGACATCAGCGATCCCTGGCAGCGCGAAGTCGCGACGATCCGCCTGATCGCGAAACTGCCCACCATCGTCGCCTATGCGTTCAAATATGCGAACGGACAGCCGTTCGTGTATCCGCGCAATGATCTGGATTACGCGTCCAACTTCCTGCACATGTGCTTCGCTGTGCCGTGCGAGGAATACAAGGTCAGCCCGATCCTCGCGACCGCGATGGACCGCATCTTCACGCTGCATGCGGATCATGAGCAGAACGCCTCGACCTCGACCGTGCGTCTGGCGGGGTCTTCGGGCGCCAATCCGTTCGCCTGCATCGCCGCGGGCGTCGCGTGCCTCTGGGGCCCGGCGCATGGCGGCGCGAACCAGGCCTGCCTCGAGATGCTGCGTGAGATCGGCTCGGTCGAGCGCATTCCGGAGTATATCGCCCGCGCCAAGGACAAGGACGATCCGTTCCGCCTGATGGGTTTCGGCCACCGGGTCTACAAGAACACCGATCCGCGCGCGACGGTTCTGAAGAAGTCGGCCGACGAGGTGCTGGAGCTTCTGGGCGTCGAGGACAATCCGCTGCTGCAGGTCGCGAAAGAGCTGGAGCACACGGCGCTCAACGATCCCTACTTCATCGAGAAGAAGCTGTTTCCCAACGTCGACTTCTATTCGGGCATCATTCTGGAGGCGATGGGCTTCCCGACCTCGATGTTCACCCCGATCTTCGCGCTCAGCCGCACCGTCGGCTGGATCGCCCAGTGGAAGGAGATGGTCGAGGACCCGAGCCAGAGGATCGGCCGTCCGCGCCAGCTCTACACCGGCGCCGCGCATCGGGATTATGTCGACGTCGACGACCGCTGAACCCGGAACTGACGATTTGCGAAGCGGGGCCCTCGGGCCCCGTTTTTCATTCTGGGTCCGAAATCCCGATGGTTGCGCTGCGCCGCTCCAGAAACGCCACGTCGCGCCAGCCCTTCCATGGACCGAAGGTCATGTAGCCGAGCCCCTTGCGCACGCCGAGCGGCTGGAAGCCGTATTTCTCATGCAGGCGGATCGAGGCGACATTGTCGGTGAAGATCATGGTCTGGAGCGACCAAAACCCAGCCGCCTCCGACGCCTCCACCAGCGCCTTGAGCAAGGCGTCTCCCACCCCCATGCCCTGCGCCCCGTTCGCGATGTAGATCGCCGTCTCGGCGACGCCGGCGTAACAGGGGCGGGACGAAATCGCCGACAGCGCCGCCCATCCCAGAAGCTCTCCGTCCCGCTCGGCCACGAGACGCGGAGCCTTCAGCTTGCCGGCGTCGAACTCGGCCCAGGTTCCTGCAGATTCCGCATAGGAGGCGTTGCCGGTGTCGATGCCCTGCTGGTAGATGCGCAGCACCGCCCCGGCGTCCCCCTCGGTCATCGCTCGGACCGCAACAGCGCTCATGCCGCCCCTTTCGCCCGGTCGATGGCCGCCAAAACCGAGCGTGCGGCCCGGCGCGAGGGCGGCTCTCCGCCCCGGCCCAACAGCGCCAGAGCGCGGCGCGCGCCGTCGATCTGCTTCTCGCGGGCGGCGGGGTCGACCAGCAGCTCCTCGATCGCCCCGGCCAGCGCCTCAGGCGTGCAGAACTCCTGCAGGAACTCAGGGACGATGTTTTCATCCAGCACCAGATTCGCGATGGTCGCCGACTTCACTTTCAACAGGCGCCGCACGATGAATACCGTCGCCGGGGCGCCTCGATACGCGATGACCGTCGGCGTCTCCATGGCCGCCAGCTCCAGCGAGATCGTGCCGGACGCCGCGAGCGCCACGTCGCAGGCCGCCAGCGCGCGGAACTTGCGGGTCTCGGACTCGGCCACCGGCAGATCGCGCGGGTCGAGCAGGACCGGCTTCACCGGCCAATCGGCGACCAGCGCCTTCAGCGGCTCGACAATGGTCTCCGCCGCGGGAACGACGACCGCGAGGTCCGGGTGGCGCTTGACGAGCATACCCAGAGCTTCTCCGAACACCGGCGCCAGACGCGTGATCTCCGAATTGCGGCTTCCGGGCAGGACCGCGATCAGCGGCTGGTCGGGGCTGACACCGATTTCGGCGCGGAACGAGCGATCGTTCGGATCGACATGCGCCGTGCGCTCCACCACTGGATGCCCGACGAAGTCGCAGGTCATGCCCGCCTCGGTCATGTAGGGCGGCTCGAAGGGCAGCAGCGCCAGCACATGGTCCACATGAGCGGCCATCTTCTTCGCCCGGCCCGGCCTCCAGGCCCAGACCGAGGGCGCCACGTAGTGGATGATAGGAATGTCCGGCGCCGCCGCGCGCACCTTCTTCGCCACGCGCATGGTGAAGCCCGGGCTGTCGATGGTGATCAGCGCATCGGGTTTGGACGAGAGAACCGCCTCGACCGTCTGGTTGATGCGGCGGATCAGATTCGGCAGGCGCGGAAGCACCTCGGCGATCCCCATGATCGAGGTCTCTTCGATCGGGAACAGGCTCTCGAGCCCCTCCGCAGCCATCGCCTCGCCGCCGACGCCTAGGTATTGAACATGCGCGCCCTCGGCCGCGAGACCGCGCATCAGAGACGCGCCCAGCCGGTCGCCCGACGGTTCTCCCGCGATCAGGAACAAAGAGAGGGATCGACCAGCCATGGAGCGATCATGCTCCCGGTTCGGGCGCGCGTCCCCATAAAAACAACCCGGCCTCGTCTGCGGCCTGCGCCGTCTCCTCGAGCCCCAGGATAAAGACGCCGCCCGCCTCCACGGCGACGCCGTTCAGCCCGGCGGCCTTGGCGGCCTTGATGGTGTCGGGCCCGATGGCCGGCAGATCGACGCGCCGGTCCTGCTCAGGCTTCGGGGCCTTGAACAGCACGCCCGAGGGCGGCGGCGCGGCGTTGCGTCGGCGCTTGGGCAAAGCCGCGACCCGGGCCAGCATGCCGTCCGTGCCTTCGATCGCCTCCATGGCGAGGCACAGGTTGTTCGCGACCACAGCGCCCTGCCCTACGTCCAACGCGCCCAGCGTGCATACAATCTCGGCGGCGCGTTCGATATCTGCAAGGTCCTGCGCGCTGGGCTTCAGTCCGCCGATTGAGCCCTCCGGGGCCAGCAGCCCCTCAAGCAGTTCATGCGCGCCGAGAACTCGGAAGCCCTCCTCCTCGAAGATTTCGGCGATGCCTCTCAGCAGCGCGTCGTCTCCGCCCTGCGCGAACAAGCGCGTGATCCGGGGCGCCAGCATCGCGCCCTTCCAGTCCGGCGTCAGAGACGACAAAGACGGCCGCGCCAGCCCACCTGCGAAGACGATGGCGTCGCATCCGGCGGCGCGCAGCGATTTCATAATGCCGCCGACCTTGCCCAGGCTGGCCGCTGTGTGCGGGTGGCTCTCGATCCATTCGCCCGCCGCATCCTGCAGCGCGACGACGTGATATCCGGCGCCCTCTTTGGCGCGCGCCTCGGCGATCAGGCGCGGCAGCGCGCCAGAGCCTGCGATGATTCCAACGGTCAGGCCAGAGAGGTCCGCCATGACCCCGCCGTCACTCGTCGCGCGGCGTGCAGAACGAGCGCGAACTGTCGTGGGTGATGAAATCGACGATGGCCTTCACCGGCTCCACGTCCGCATAGTTGGGCGCCGCCGCTTCGGCGCGGGCGGCCAGGCTGCCCTCGCCCTCAAAAATATCGCGATAGGCGGCGCGCAGCTTGTGGATCGTCGGCCGATCGTAACCGCGGCGCTTCAGACCGACAATGTTCAGGCCTTGCAGCCAAGCGCGGTTGCCGATCACCATGCCAAAGGGGATCACGTCCTTCTCGACGCCGGTCATTCCGCCGACCATGGCCTGCGAGCCGATGCGGACCCATTGATGCACGGCGGAGAGACCGCCAAGAAACGCGAAATCGCCGACCTCAACGTGTCCGGCCAGCGTGGCGTTGTTGGCCAGGATCACGCGGTCGCCGACCATGCAGTCGTGGCCGATATGGGCGCTCATCATGAACAGACAACCCGATCCGACCTTGGTCAGCATGCCGCCGCCCTCAGTGCCAGGGTTCATGGTCACGTGCTCGCGGATCTGATTGTTCTCGCCAATCTCCAGCGTCGACCGCTCGCCATGGAACTTCAGATCCTGCGGCTGGTGACCGATCGAGGCGAAGGGATAGATGCGCGTGCCGGCGCCAACGCTGGTGATCCCGGCGACGGCGACGTGGGAGACGAGTTCGACCCCGTCGCCCAGTTTGACTTCGGGGCCGACGGTGCAAAATGGTCCGACCTTCGCGCCAGCGCCGATGACGGCCCCGTCTTCGACGACCGCCGTCGAATGTATCTCGGCGGAGGGATCAATGCTCATTGGCCCGGGCCCTATTCTTTTTCCGGGTCGATGATCATGGCCGAGAACTCGGCCTCGGCGACGATCTTGCCGTCGACCTTGCCCTCGCCCCAGAACTTCCAGACCTTGCCGCGGCCGCGGATCACGCGCACATGCAGCTCCAGCTGGTCGCCCGGGCCGACAAGGTTGCGAAACCGCACCTTGTCGAGCGTCATGAAATAGACCAGCAACCCCTTGTCGGCCATGTCGAGAGTGTCGACGACCAGAACGCCGGAGGTCTGCGCCATCGCCTCAATGATCAGGACGCCTGGCATCACCGGCTTGTCGGGGAAGTGACCCTGGAAGAACTCTTCGTTGATGGTGACGTTCTTCACCCCAACGGCGCTTTCGCCTTTTTTGATGTCCTTGACCTTGTCGATCAACAGGAACGGATAGCGATGCGGGATCATCCGTTTGATGCGCTGAACGTCAGCGACGCCGAGTTCTTCGTTATCTTCGGCCATTTTCTACGATTCCTCTCGCGAGCACGTGGTTCTGCTTGTTTTTTTAGAATACGCAGAAGCACCGGAGGTCAAGACGTCACGCCGCCGCGCTGAGCGACGTCAGGGCTTGTCGGTCGCCTCGGCGCCGGAGAGTTGCAGCGAAATATCAGGAATGAGCTGATTCAGGCCGTCAATCGCCTCTTGCGTGATGTCCAGCGCGTTCACGCTTAGAACGACCTGCTCTTCATCCAGCATCACCAAGGCGCTGTGGCGGCGCATAATATCGATCAGCACGCTCTCCGCGCCGCGGCGCAGTTCGGCGCGTGCGCGGCTGACCGCCTGATCAACCAACCCGCGTTCTCGCTGCGAGCGTGCGTAGAAGGCGCGCACGTCGCGCTCGAATTCTGCGGCGAGCGTATCGAACTCCTCTTTTGGAAGGCTTGCGCGCAAATCCGACAGTTCGCGCTCCCGGTCGCGCAAGGATTCGCCGATCTTGTCCAAATCGGCGTCCAGCTCCGCCTGGGCCGCGGCCGCCTGGTTTGCGATCGACCGGGCTGCGGAAGATTCTGTGAACAGCGCCGACTGACGGATCACTAGGATCGGCGACAGCGTCGTCGGGCGCTGCAGGTCCGGATCGGTCTGTTGATCTGGCGCGATCTGGTCGACAGCGCCCGCACCGTTATCCTGCGCTACGGCCAGATCGGCCGCCGCAGCCGTCAGGATCGCGACGGCTAGGAAACGCCGGATGAGCGTCAGGCGGCGTATGGCGTCGTCCTCCTCGACCGCAGCCGTTTAGAACCGCGTGCCCGCGGTGAAACGGAAGATTTCCTCCCGATCCGTATCTTCCTTGATCAGCGGGGTCGCCAGATTGACGCGCAGCGGACCGAAGCCGGAATCCCAGAAAAGACTCACGCCAACAGTGGCCCGCAGATGAGCTTCATCGTCGATGGTAACGAGCCCGTCATCGGTCATGTAGCTCTTGTTATCCAATGAGAACAACGTGCCGACATCCGAGAACACGCCACCATAAAGGCCGAACTCATCGGGAAGCCCCAGAGGGAACGTCACGTCCGTCCGCAGGACCGCATAAATGTTGCCGCCAAGCGCATCGTCGGTGTTCTCGTCATAAGGTCCAACGCCAGCGCGTTCGAAACCGCGGAAACTGTCGCCACCCAGGAAGAAGCGGTCGGTGATCTTCGGGTCGTACCCAAAGCCGAAAATGCCGCCGCCCTCCAACTCGACGCTGGCGATCAGTTCCTCATCGAAGAACGATGTGTAGGCCTTGCCGCGGGCGACCGTGCGCAGGTACTGAGCGTCGCCGAGAACCGCGAGATCCTGATCAATCGACGCGATCCAGCCCTCTGTCGGTTCAACAAGGTCATTTCTTCGATCAAATTCGTAGCTGTAGCCAATCGAGGTGGTGAGGGCGGTTCCCGCATCAGCCTGAATAAGCGGCGATGCGTCCTCAGAGATTCCAAAGATTTCGTAAGACGAGATCAGCCAGCGCAGCGATACGGACTGCTCCTCATCGATCGGGAACTTCACGCTCGGGCGGAATCCGATATTCGTTTCCTCGAAGGACGACTCATCGCTATTATCCTCTGTGATGTAGAAAACGTCGAAGCCTGCCTCCAAATCCAGGCCCAGAAAGGCCGGCTCGCGGAACCGAAGGTCAACCACCTGCCGGTCACCGGTCAGCGCAAGGCGGGCTCGCAGGAACTGGCCGCGCCCCAAGAGATTGCGCTCCGAGATGCTGATCTCACCCAAGATAGCGTCTGCGCTGGAGTAGCCCAATGCGAAGCTAACCGAGCCGGTCGATTGCTCCTCAACCTCGACGGTGACGACGGCGCGGTCCGGCGC
>QKHF01000161.1 GCA_003250135.1 Paracoccaceae bacterium
GCGAAAGATCGCCCGGATCTTCCCGTCGGTCAGTGCGAAGTACGCGTTGTAGATCAGCCCCTCTTCGATCAGCGGCCCGCCGATGCAGACGGTCAGCCCCTTGGGGACGTCCCTCGCCAACTGCTCGATATGCGCCACGCAGTCCCGCGCGAAGGCTGGTTTGTCGACGAGGTCCTGAATCTGGTAGCCGGTGATGAACATCTCGGGCAGCGCCACAAGGTCCGCGCCCGCCTCGGCGCCCTTGCGCGCGGCCTCAAGCGCCTTGGCGGCGTTGCCCGCCAGGTCGCCCACGGTGGGGTTGAGCTGCGCGACGGCGATCCTCAGACGTTCGGCCATGTCTGCTCATTGATCCTGAAGTTGCGCCGCGCCATGGCGCGAACCAGTTCATTTCCGCACTGCACATAGCGCCCGCGCGGCGGAGGCCTCAAGGCGAAATCGGCTCGCAACCGTGCGGAAATTGAGTCTTTGTGACCACAATCGGGCCACAAATCCGCCTTTACGCCTTGGTTATTGTTTGTTTGCGAAGTCTTAGTCATATTTGGCTGGACCTGCGGCGGCGCGTTGTGTGGCCGTGTGAGTCGTTGAGTGAGTGTAAGAAAGTCGCCAGGAAGAGCGCCGCGGAGTTCCGATAGGCGCGGGAGCAGGACCGCCATGACCGTTAAATCCACATTCATTACGTTGACCGCTGGCATCGCGCTGATGACCGCCAACGCTGTCGCGCAGGATGCGTCGAGCGGCACGTTCAAGCTGCCCAGCGGCTTTGAATACACGGGCGAATGGGTCGATGGCCGGATGGAAGGTCAGGGGGTTGCGAAGTACCCCAATGGCTCCAGCTATGAAGGAACGTTCAAGGACGGCGCGCCGCATGGCGCCGGCAAGATCACCTACGCCGACGGCCGCGTCTATGAAGGCGATTGGGTCGAAGGCGCGATCACCGGCCAGGGCAAGATCACCTATCCGGACGGCGCGGTCTATGAGGGCGGCTTCAAGGATTATCAATTCGATGGCGACGGCGCGCTGACCCGTCCCTCTGGCTACAGCTACAAGGGCCAGTGGGCCGCGGGTAAGCAGCAGGGCGCAGGCGTCGAGACCTACCCCGACGGCGCGGTCTATGAAGGCGCGTTCGCGGCTGGCCTGCGCGAAGGCAAGGGCGTGCTCACCCGCACGGACGGGTTCGCCTATGACGGCGACTGGGCGGCGGGCGAGATCACCGGCCAGGGCGTCGCCACCTATCCCAATGGCGATGTTTACACCGGCGTCTTCGACAAGGGTCGCCAGCATGGCAAGGGCGTGCTGAAATTCGCCAACGGCGTCGAATACGACGGAAACTGGGTCGAAGGATCGCTCGAAGGCGACGGCGTCGCCCGCTATCCCGACGGCGCGGTCTATTCCGGCAAGTTCGTGTCCAGCCGGCCCGAGGGCCAGGGCAAGATTCAGTACGCCGACGGCGCGGTCTATGAGGGCAGCTTCGTGAATGGCCTGCGCGAGGGCGAAGGCTCGATGACCTTCGCCAACGGCTCGAAATATGTCGGCCTCTGGGTCGCCGGCCGCCGCGAGGGCGCGGGCAAGATCCAGTACGCCAACGGCTCCGTCTACGCCGGCAGCTTCACCGCCGACCAGCCCTCGGGCGAAGGCGAGCTGACGTTCCCGGACGGGTTCCGCTATGCCGGCGCCTGGAAGGACGGCGAGATCGACGGCGACGGCGAGGCGACCTATCCCAACGGCGACGTCTACAAGGGCGCGTTCCGCACCGGCAAACGCCACGGGCACGGGGTGATGAAGTTCGCCAATGGCGCGGAGTATTCCGGCTGGTGGGCCGCCGACAAACCGGTCTCGAAAGAGGATTACGACGCCGCCGAAGCCAAGGCCGCCGAGACGACCAAGGCCGCCGCGGGCGGGCAGTAATCCAGCCCAAGCCTGAGCAGCGGTCGATTTTCACTTTTCAAGGCGGATCGCGCGCGTATAGTGCGCGCCATGTCCAGCACGTCTGACATCACCTTCGGTCGCGCGCCCGCCCCTTTCGGCGGGCCTTTGGCGCTGCTTCTGCTTATCAGCCCCTGAGCCGCGCCGGGATGCTTGGCGCGCGCGCTCAGGGGAGCACGCTTCGCGCCAAACGCCTGAACCCGAAGACTCAAGGATCAAGAAATGACTGAACAGACCGTAACCGGCGCGACCGACAAGGACCGCGTGCTGATTTTCGACACCACGCTGCGCGACGGCGAGCAATCGCCCGGCGCCACCATGACCCACGAAGAGAAGCTGGAGATCGCCGAGCTTCTGGACGAGATGGGCGTGGATATCATCGAGGCGGGCTTCCCGATCGCGTCCGAGGGCGATTTCGCCGCCGTCTCCGAGATCGCGAAACGGGCGAAGAACTCGGTGATCTGCGGCCTGTCCCGCGCCAAGCTGATGGATATCGACCGCTGCTGGGAGGCGGTGCGCCACGCCAAGCAGCCGCGCATCCACACCTTCATCGGCACTTCTCCGCTGCACCGGGCGATCCCGAACCTGACCATGGACGAGATGATCGACGTCATCCATGACACGGTCACTCACGCGCGCAATCTGTGCGACAACGTGCAGTGGTCGCCGATGGACGCGACGCGGACCGAGCGAGACTATCTCCGCCGTGTGGTGGAGACCGCGATCAAGGCCGGCGCCACGACGATCAACATTCCCGATACGGTGGGCTACTCCGCGCCCCGCGAGAGCGCCGAGATCATCCGCATGCTGATCGAGTCCGTGCCGGGCGCCGATGAAGTGATCTTCGCCACCCACTGCCACAATGATCTGGGCATGGCGACCGCCAATGCGCTGGCCGCGGTGGATGCGGGCGCGCGGCAGATCGAATGCACCATCAACGGCCTCGGAGAGCGCGCCGGCAACACCGCGCTGGAAGAGGTCGTGATGGCCATCAAGGTCCGCAACGACATCATGCCCTTCTACACGGGGGTCGACTCCAGGAAGATCATGAACATCTCGCGCAAGGTGTCGACGGTCTCGGGCTTCCCGGTGCAGTACAACAAGGCGAT
>QKHF01000163.1 GCA_003250135.1 Paracoccaceae bacterium
GACGTGCTGACCGCTTTGTTCGTCAACCTGCGCATGGTCCGCCGCATCGCTGAGATCTATGGCGGACGCGCCGGGATGCTGGGGTCGTGGCGGCTGCTGAAGGCCGTGGCCGCGCATCTGGTCGCGACCGGCGCGGTGGCCGTCAGCGACGACCTGATCGGGCCGCTGATCGGCGGCGGCGCGCTGTCGAAACTTTCGCGTCGCTTTGGCGAGGGCATGGTGAACGGCGTGTTGACCGCCCGCGTCGGCGCCGCTGCGATCGAGGTCTGCCGGCCCGCGCCCTACATCAAGAGAGATCGGCCGAAAGCCCGGACGCTCGCCCTGTCGGCATTGAAAGGGTTCGGCGACCGGCGGGAGTAGTCCTGCCGGCCTGCGACTCGTCAGTCTTCATTGCGCCAGTCGAGACCCTGGCGCGGAGTCTCGCCACGATCCAGCCCATCCGCGCCGGAGATCGGGCGGTTCGCTTTGTCGTCGGGCGCCCCAACGCCCTCATGGGCGAGAGGCCTCCCGCTCGGGTGGGCGTGAATCTCCCGCTCGCCATTGCGATAATGGGTGTGCCGCTCGATGCGGCCGCCATGTGCGGGCGCGTTAGGGCCGTCGTCATAGGGCTTCGCGAACTGGTGGACCTTAGGCGCGGCGAAGAAGCCATATCGCCACCGGTCGGCGTCGGCCGCCTCGGCTGCGCTGGATAGCGCGGCGAGGGCGGCGAACGTGAACGCGATGAACGCCGGCTTTTGCATTACTCCATCTCCGGATAGGCGGACTGCGCCGCTGATAGGAAGAATATAGCGCCGTAAAGGCGACGCGGCGATCGAGGGTCGCCGCCCTTTCTAAAAAATGCGAGCGCCCGAGAGCCCGGACGCTCGCCCTTTCGGCCTTGATAGGGTCCGGCGAGAGGAGGGAGATTTCTCGCCGGACCCGCTGCTCATCGGCCGTCAGTCGTCAGTCGCGTTGACGCCGTTGCCAGAAGGTCTGGTCGCCGCGCCGCGTATCCCGCCAGTCCCGGTCGCGCCCGTCATGGCGCTGCGCGTCCCGGCGGTGATCATGATCGCGGGCGTCGCGGTCGTGGCGACGGCCGTCGTGACGCTGCGCCTCGCGCCGGTGATCGTGGCGGTTGGCTTCCTCGCGATGCTGGCGCCAGCGCCAGTAGTCGCGCCGGTCATGATCGCGGTCGCGGACATAGCGCTGTTTCTTGTCCTTGAAGCGCTTCGCGTCACTCCAGCCGCGGCCATGGTCGTGACCCCTGCGGAACGGATGCGCGTGCACGACGCGCTTGCCGTTCTTGTAGTGGAGATGCCGCTCGACATCGCGGCCGCGGTCATGGCGGTCGTAACGCCCGTCGCGGTCGTCATAGCGATGCGCGAACTCGTAGAAGAACGGCGCGCCGAACCATCCATTGCGCGAGGCGTCCGCATCATGCGCCTCGGCGGGCGCGGACAGCGCTGCGATCGCGGCGAACGCAAAAGCGGCCAGTGTGGGTTTCAACATGGGTGCGTCTCCTTTCCCTGTTCGGGTCTGTCGGCCCGCATCCATGTTGGAGTCGATGGCGCCGAAACGGCGCCGGACTCCGGGCTAAGTGGCGGCGAAACCCCTTATTTTCCATCACCTTTTTTTGCCGACGGAATCGGCGATCTGGCGCGTAAAACCTTGGTTGGAGACCCGTCCGCGGCAGGCGGGGCCAGCGCCGCGGACGGGTTAAGCCGCGAGCGCTTAGGGGAGGCGTCCGCGACGAGGGGCGGCGGCCGTGAGGGGACGGCGCCGCGCGACGATTTGAGATTGGGATGCGCGATCAGCCGGAAAAGAGCCGATGACGGGATCGTGACCGGCGCGCCCGCTCTGGACGGAGATCGGGCGCGCTGCTAAAGACCCGGCCCATGCGCGCGCGGCTGGACATATCGGCGACCCGCATCGCCCGAATTACCGGCCCGGCCCTCTGAGACGGAGGCGCCGGGATCCTGACGCGCGCCCGAACAGCGCGTCGCCGCCCATCATCCGAAATCCGAGATATTGAGAGCGACATACGATGTCCGCTGATGCGACCGCGCCTGAAAAGACAGGCCCCGACTACAAAGACACCCTGTTCCTGCCCAAGACCGAGTTCCCGATGCGGGCCGGGCTGCCGAAGCGCGAGCCGGAGTGGCTGGCGAAGTGGGAGGCGATGGGCCTCTACCACCGCCTGCGCGAGGAAAGCCGCAACCGCGTCCCCTTCATCCTGCATGACGGCCCCCCGTATGCGAACGGGCACCTGCATATCGGCCACGCGCTGAACAAGATCCTGAAGGACATGGTGGTCCGCTCGCAGCAGGGCATGGGCAAGGACAGCCGCTATGCGCCGGGCTGGGACTGCCACGGCCTGCCGATCGAGTGGAAGATCGAGGAGCAGTACCGCGCCAAGGGCGCCGACAAGGACGCGGTGCCGGTGAACGAGTTCCGCGCCGAGTGCCGCAAGTTCGCCGAGCACTGGATCGACGTGCAGAGGGAAGAGTTCAAGCGCCTCGGCGTGACCGGCGACTGGGACAACCCCTACACGACGATGGCCTTCGACGCCGAGGCGAAGATCGCCGCCGAGTTCATCAAGTTTGTGATGAACGGCACGCTCTATCAGGGCTCGAAGCCGGTGATGTGGTCGGTGGTGGAGAAGACCGCGCTGGCCGAGGCCGAGGTCGAGTATCACGAGCACCAGAGCCACACGATCTGGGTGAAGTTCCCGGTGGTTCCTTCGCGTTACGTGCCGCCATTCGTTGAGCGAGACAAACCCGGCACGTTGACGCCCGAGTGGGTTAGAATTCGTGACGAATTTGCTAGTGCAAATGTGCAAGTCGTCATCTGGACCACCACCCCTTGGACGATCCCGCAGAACCGCGCGGTGTCATTCAATCCGACACTTTCCTATGCGATTTTTGAAGTCACGGACGCGCCGGAGGACAACTGGGCCAAGACCGGCGATCGTTTTCTGCTGTCCGAAAAACTGGCGCCCGACGTCTTCGCCTCTTCGCGCGTG
>QKHF01000008.1 GCA_003250135.1 Paracoccaceae bacterium
TCCGACGGGGCGAAATTCGCGCAATATGCGGTCCGGCAAGGCGCTGCGGCGGTGCTTTGCACGCTGGACGGCGCGCTGCGGGCGGCCGAGGATCTGGGCGGCTTCCGGGTTCCCTTCGTCGTCGACCCGGACCCGCGCGCCCGGCTGGCCGAGGTCGCGGCCCGGTTCCACGACCGCCAGCCGCCCACCATGGTCGCGATCACCGGCACCAACGGCAAGACCTCGGTGGCGAGCTTCTGCCGCCAGCTCTGGGCGGCATTGGGCCATCCGGCCGCGAATATCGGCACCACCGGGGTTGAGGGCGAGGGGTTCGAGGCCCCGCTGGCCCACACCACGCCGGAACCCACGGAGTTGCATGCGCTGCTCGCCCGTCTGGCCGGGCAAGGCGCGACCCATGCGGCGATGGAGGCGTCCTCGCACGGCCTCGCCCAACGGCGCCTCGACGGGGTGCGGCTCAGCGCTGCGGCGCTGACCAATATCACCCGCGATCACCTGGATTATCACCCCGACTTCGCCGATTACGCCGCCGCCAAGCTGCGTCTGTTCTCGACCTTGCTGCCGGAAGACGCGGCGGCCGTGCTGAACGCGGACGATCCGATCTTTCCTGCGGCGAACTCCGTGGCGCGAGCGCGCGGACTGACCGTGATTCCCGTCGGCGCGGGAGAGGCCGCCGCGCCGGGCTTGCGCATTCTCGGCGCCGAGTATCACGACGACGGGCAGACGGTGCGGTTCGCCTTCGCGGGAACCGAGCATGCGGCTCGACTGTCGCTGATCGGCGGGTTTCAGGCCTCGAATGCGCTGACTGCGGCCGGGCTGTTGATCGGCTGCGGCGAGAAGGCGGATGCGGTCTTCGCCGCGTTGCCGAAGCTCAAGGGCGTGCGCGGCCGGATGGAGCTGGTCGCCCGGCGCAAGAATGGCGGCGCGATCTATGTCGACTACGCCCACACGCCGGATGCGCTGGAGACGGCGCTCGGCGCGATGCGGGTGCACACGCCGGGGAGGTTGCTGGTGGTGATCGGCGCCGGCGGCGATCGCGATCCCGGCAAGCGCCCGCTGATGGGACAGGCCGCGGCGGCGGGCGCGGACCTCGTGTTCGTCACCGATGACAACCCGCGCTCCGAGGACCCGGCCTTGATCCGTGAGGCGGTGCTGAAAGGCGCGCGCGCGGTGTCGCCGGACGCCAATGACGCCGGGCCGCGGGATGAGGCGATCCTGACGGCCGTCGACGCGCTTCAGCCCGGAGACCGCCTTCTGATCGCCGGAAAGGGACATGAGACAGGGCAGATCGTGGGCTCTGAGATTTTGCCCTTCGACGACGCCGAGCAGGCCCGCGCCGCCGTCGGCGCGCTGGACGGGCTCGAGGAATGGGAGGACGCGCCGTGAGCGTCGCGTCACAACAGGTCAAGCCGCTTTGGACCGCGCTCGACGCCGCCGTCGCCGCGGGCGGTCAGGCCGTGGGCGACTGGGTGGCGATGGGCGTCTCCATCGACAGCCGCTCGATCCAGCAAGGCGATCTCTTCGTCGCGCTGACCGGCGAGGCGCGGGACGGGCACGAATTTGTCGCCGGGGCGCTCGACGCGGGCGCGGGCGCCGCCATGGTCTCCCGCATCCCGGCGGCTCTCGTGAAGCGCGCCGCCGAGCAGGGTGGAGGCGATCCGCCGCTGCTGATCGTGGGCGACACGCTGGAGGGGCTGAGGGGCCTCGCCGCCGCCGCGCGCGCCCGCATGAAGGGCAAGGTTGTCGGCGTCACCGGCTCGGTCGGCAAGACCGGGGTGAAGGAGATGCTGCGCGCGGCGCTCGGCGCGCAGGGGCGGACCCACGCCCCCGAGAAGAGCTTCAACAACCATTGGGGCGTGCCGCTGACGCTGGCGCGCATGCCCGCCGACACCGACTTCGCCGCCATCGAGATCGGCATGAACCATCCGGGCGAGATCACCCCGCTGACCACGCTCGCCCGGCCGCACGCCGCCATCGTCACCACGGTGGAGCCGGTGCATCTGGAGCATTTCCGCGACGTCGAGGAGATCGCCGACGCCAAGGCGGAGATTTTCGCCGGACTGGAGCCCGGCGGAGCGGCGATCCTCAATCGCGACAACCCGCATTTCGCCCGGCTCGCGGCGGCGGCCGAGGCGCACGGCGCGCGGGTGATCGGCTTCGGCCGGGACGAGGCGGCCGAGGCGCGGCTGATCTCTGTCGATCTCGCGCCGGAATCCACGGTCGCACGGGCCGAGATCAACGGGCGGCGCATCGTCTTTCGGCTCGGCGCGCCGGGGCGGCATCTGGCGATGAACGCGCTGGCCGCACTGGCCGCTGTGGACGCCATCGGCGCCGACCTCGCCAGGGCGGCGCTGGCGCTGGCCAGCTGGACCGCGCCGGAGGGCCGCGGCGCCCGCTGGCGGATCTGGCGCGGCCCGCATGGAGTCGATGGCGCGTTCGACCTCTTGGATGAAAGCTATAACGCCAACCCGGCCTCTATGGGTGCGGCGCTGGAGGTGCTGGCGGTCTCGCGGCCGAATGACAACATGGGTCGCGTCACCCGCGGACGCCGCATCGCCATTCTGGGCGACATGCTGGAGCTGGGCGCGGAGGAGGCCGCCATGCACGCCGGGCTCGCCGAGCATCCGGCGATGGAGTCGGTGGACATGGTGATCTGCTCCGGTCCGCGGATGCGCGCGCTGCACAAGGCGCTGGACCCCGCCAAGCGCGGCGGCTGGTTCGAGACCTCGGCCGAGGCGGCGCAGCGCGCCCGCCGCGTGATCGACGCCGGCGACGTGGTGACGGTGAAAGGCTCGCTGGGGTCGAAAATGGCGGTCGTCGTCGACGCGCTGAAGAGTTTGGGGGAGGCGCGCCCGGCCGGCGCGCAGGAAGAGGACCAAGACTAATGCTATACCATCTGCTGACCCCTCTGTCCGAGGGCGGCGACGTCTTCAACCTCTTCCGCTACATCAC
>QKHF01000195.1 GCA_003250135.1 Paracoccaceae bacterium
TGGGGGTCGTCGTCCAGTTCGACCTCCAGCCGCGCGCGCGAGGTGGCGTGGAAGGCGCGCGCCATCTCGGCAGGGGCCGCCCCCCTCTCCATCATCTCAAGCGCGAAGGCGATCAGGGCGCCGCCGAGACTGGGCGGCGGATTGAGATAAATCGAGGCCAGCCCGCGCGAGATCCTTTGCGGCGTTCGCCAGATCGGACGGTACGCCTTCAAGTCATCCGTGGTCAGGTGTCCGCCTTCGGCGGCGACCGCCAGCACCGCTTGCGCAGCTTCGCCTTCGGTGACGAACCGCGCGCCTTCCCGCGCATAGGTATCGAGGGCGTCGGCGAGGTCGGGGTTGCGATAGACCGCCCCCTTGCCCAGCAACTCGCCGTCGGGCGAGAACAGCGCGCGCGCCGCGTCGCTGGCCGTGTAGATCGGCTTCACGATCTCCAGAATGTCGGTTTGAAGGGCGCCCAGCGCGCATCCATCCTTCGCCTCTCGCACGGCGAAGCTGGCGAGGTCGGCCATCGGCGTCCGGCCCAGCGCCTCATGTGCGGCGTAGAGGCCCGGCCCGACGCCCGGCGTGGCGATGGCGCCCGCGCCGATGTGGAAGGCCTGCGTCGTCTCGCCGAAATCGGCGTGGATCTCGCGAAAGTCCAGCTCGCCTTCCGAGCGCTTGCGCCGCGGCGTCTGGACGAAGAAGTCCAGGACCCTGGTCTCGCCCGACGGCGCCCGGACGGCCAGAAATCCGCCGCCCAGCAACGATGAGAGCACCGGCTCCGCCACCATCGAGGTCAGCGCGGCGGCGATCGCCGCATCCACGGCGTTGCCGCCCGCACGCAGCACTTCGGCCGCGGCGTCGGCGGTCTTCTCATCTCCAGCGGCGACGGCCCAGCGATTCGACATGGAGCCGGGAAATAGCGCAGCAAAGCCAAAGGGTCGAGGGCGCAGCGCGCAGTTTCGCGCGCCCCGCCGCCGAAAGCCTCAGGCGCGGCCCACCATCCGGCGCAGCGTGGCGTCGCGATCGAGGAAATGATGCTTCAGCGCGCCGGCGACATGGACCAGCACGATGGCCGCCAGAGTCCAGGCGCCGATCACGTGCACGACCTCGGTCACTTCAGACAGGAACCGGTTCTCGGGACCGGCGGGAATAGTGAAAAGGCCGAACACCTCAACCGGATGCGCGCCGAAATAGGAATGCCCCAGCCCGGACAATGGCATGATCAGGATCGCCAACAGCAACATCCAGTGGGCGGCCTTCGCGGCGCGGGCCTGCCAGCGGGGCGCATCGCCCGCCTCGGGCGGGAATCCGGCGAACAGGCGCCAGCCGACACGCCAGAGACCGACGCCCAGAATCAGGACGCCGACGGCCTTGTGCAGGTCGGCCATGGCGCGCATGTCCGGCCCGCGCTCCATGCCTTCGAAGACGTAAAAGCCGAGGCCGAGCATGAAGATCATGCCCGCAGCGAGGAGCCAGTGGTTCACGCGGGAGACCAGACCATAGGTCTGGGCGTCAATTCGAGCGCCGGACATGTGCGGACCTTTCCTGTGCGCGTTGATGTGGTCATCCCCTTGCACGCGCCATGGCGGCCGCACCGTCGCAATTATTTTGCGATGCAGCACAGAAAAGAAAACGGCCGGACCCTTTCGCAGGAGCCCGGCCGTCGAACCTGTTGGACCGGCGGTAAGGTCAGGCCGCGTGGGGCGCGGCCGCCTTCACATCCTCGCCCACATGGGCGTTATATTGCTGGAAGTTCTCGACGAACATCCCGACCAGCTTGGCAGCCTGCTCGTCATAGGCCGCGGCGTCGGCCCAGGTGCCGCGCGGGTCCAGAAGCGCATTGTCGACGCCCGGCACGTCGACCGGAACCTCGAAGCCGAAATTCGGATCGCGGCGGAACTCGACATCGTCCAACGCGCCCGACAGCGCCGCGGTCAGCAGCGCGCGGGTGGCCTTGATCGGCATGCGGGAGCCGACGCCATGGGCGCCGCCGGTCCAGCCGGTGTTGACCAGCCAGCAGCTGGCGCCGGACTGGGCGATGCGGTCGCGCAGCAGCGCGCCATAGACTTCCGGGCGGCGCGGCAGGAACGGCGCGCCGAAGCAGGTGGAGAATGTCGGCTCGGGCTCGGTCACGCCCTTCTCGGTTCCGGCGACCTTGGCGGTGAAGCCCGACAGGAAGTGGTACATCGCCTGCGCCGGGGTCAGCCGCGCGATCGGCGGCAGAACTCCAAAGGCGTCGCAGGTCAGCATCACCACGTTGCGGGGGATGCCGCCGCAGCCGGTCTCGGAGGCGTTCGAGATCATCTCGATCGGATAGGCCGCCCGGATGTTCTGGGTCAGGCTGTCGTCCTCGAAGTCCAGCGCGCGGGTGCGCGGGTCGAAGACCATGTTCTCGATGATGGTCGAGAACTTGGTGGTCGTGGCGTAGATCTCAGGCTCCGCCTCGGCCGACAGGTTGATGGTCTTGGCGTAGCAGCCGCCCTCGAAGTTGAAGGTGCCCTCGTCCGACCAGCCATGCTCGTCGTCGCCGATCAGGACGCGCGCAGGATCGGCGGACAGCGTGGTCTTGCCGGTGCCCGACAGGCCGAAGAAAACCGCCGTATCCGCGGGATCGCCCACCGCGTGGTTCGCAGAGCAATGCATCGGCATCAGGCCCTTTTCCGGCAGCAGCCAGTTCATCAGGGTGAAAACCGATTTCTTGTTCTCGCCAGCGTAGGAGGTGCCGCCGATCAGGATCATCTTCCGCTCCAGCGAGATCGCGATCACGGTCTCGGAGCGGCAACCATGGCGGACGGGATCGGCCTGGAAGCTGGGGCAATTCACGACGTGAAACTCGGCCACGTAACTGGGCAGCTCATCCACGGAGGGGCGGCGCAGAAGGTGCCGAATGAACAGCGAGTGCCAGCAAAGCTCGGTCACGACGCGCACGTTCAG
>QKHF01000020.1 GCA_003250135.1 Paracoccaceae bacterium
ATGTCGGTGATGTGGATCAGCGTGACATTGCCCATGGTCTCGAAGGCGGTCAGCGCCTCCTCAGTCAGGCCCTGCGCCGCGGCCAATCGCGGCAGGCCGCCCGCGCCGAAAATAGCCGAGGCGGCGACCGAGGCCTGTAGGAAGTCACGTCGAGAAATCATGCGTCGTCCCCGAATTTCGGCGCAAACCGCCCGAGGCCCGGCGCAAACGCCGAACCTGGTTCGCCGGGCGGCGCGCCGGCGCCGCCCCTTTTATTGAAACCCGTCAGTTGCGGACCGACGGCGACTCGATCGACAGGCCCTGCCCGCGCCAGGCCACATAAAGCTCCAGCGCGCGGAACTCGGGCGAGCCGGGCGCGAAGGTCTCGGCCCGCGTGTCGCGGATGCAGCCCTTGAACCGGCCGTGGGCCGAGTTGAGCTTGGTGTTCTTGAACCGGTAGGTCGGGAAGCCGTTGATCTGGCCCTGGCTGAGATGATCCGCGCGGATCATGTCGCCGGTGTGGTCCTCGTGGCAGTTGGCGCAGGACAGCTCAAGCTGCCCGTACCGGGTGTAATAGATTTCTTTCCCACGTTCGAACCACTCGGCGGCGGGTCCGTCGATCACCGGCGCCATCGGCATCCCGCGCGACTGCAGCGCGATCAGCGCGGTCATGGCGTTCAGTTCGTCGCCGTCCCATTTCAGCGCGTCGGCGCCCATCCGCTCCGTCCGGCAGAAATTGACGTAGTTCTCCAACGACCAGAGCTCGCCGGCGGCCTCGTTGTATGACGGCATAGAGGCGCGCACGCCCTTCATCGACTCCTCGACGGCGCCATGGCAACTGGCGCAGGACTTGCCCTCGGTCCCCTCAACCGTCTCCCAGCTTTCCGCAGCCTGCTCGACAAAGACGAAGGCCGGATTCTCGAAATCGTCCATCTCGAGCGCCTGCGTGGCGTCGTCGCGGAATCGCCAGCCCGAGTAGATCGGGTCAAGCGGGCTTCCCTCGAAGCCCGGAAGCTCGGTCACGAAGGTCTCGCCGTCGATGACCAGTTCGTCGTCATCGGGCCCGGCGAGGACCGCGGTCGACGCCAACCCGGTCAGGGCGGCGGCGCCGGCCAGTACGATCGCCTTTTTCAGCATCATGTTCCTCCCTTGCGCGGCTCAGGCCGCGGCGATCGACTTCTCCAGGTCGTAGATCGTGCCGTCGTCGTCCAGCCACTCGAAGCGCAGCGTTCCGGGGCCCGGAACCTTCATCGAGAACTCGATGTAAGGATTGGCCGCGACGGCGGGTTCGATCTTCGCCTTGAACACGGGCTCGCCCTCGAATGTGGCCGTGAAGGTGTTGATGATCTTCCGCGGGATCACCTCGCCCGTCTTCGAGTCCTTGCGCTGACCGGACTCCATCGGGTGGCTGATCAGCGTCTTGATCGTGATCACCTCGCCGGCGGCGGCGCTTTTCGGGACTTTGACGCGGGGTTTGACGTTCGACATTGCTCTATTCTCCTGCGCTCAATTCAGCCGCCGCAGCCGCCAATGGTGACCTTGACCGGCCGCCTCGCCATGGCGAAGGAGCCGTCCTCGAGCCGCGCCACCGCAATCACGTCTTGGGTCTTGGCCAGACGGATGCGCGTGGACGCGGACCGAGCGCCGGACAACGGCGTGAATTCGAAGGTCACGACGCCGGGATTGGGGTTGCCTGAGGCGAGGATCATGATCGCGGCGGCGTTCTCGGCGCCGACCTCGATCGGCACGGTGTTGCCGTTTTCGGCGATCTCCGGCGCGCCGATATCGACGCCGCCTTCGGCGACGGGCGCGCCGCCGGTGAAGGCGTCGATCGCGGCCTGCGTGCCGTTATCATCGGCGGCGAACGCAAAACCAGGCCTTCCGACAAGGGCGGCCGTCGCGACAGCGCCGGCGCAGAGCGCCCCGAAGTCACGTCTGGTCCATTCCATTCGTTTGCTCCCTATGGTGTCTTCTTTCCGCGGCGGGGCGCGGCTTATTCCTTCAGTGTCATCAGATAGGCGACCACGTCCTCGACCTGCTCGGCGCTGAGGATCGGGGTGACCACTTCGGCGGCGTTTCCGGTGTAGGCGTCGCCAGGACGGATGAAGCCGTCGACCTTGTAGAAGGACGGCATCATCGTGCCGTCGAACATCATCTTGGCGTTGGAGACGATTCCGCGCAGCTCCGCCTCGCTCCAGCGGTCGCCGACGCCGTCCAGCGGCGGTCCGATTTCGCCGTGCCAGGGAACGTCTGCCATCTCCGACACCTGATGGCATGCGACGCAGTTGCCTTGCCCTCTGTCGCCAAGGACGACGCGGCCGTTCGCGGCGTCGCCCGGCTTGCCGGTCAACGACTGCTCTACGGCTCCGTCAGTGAACGCCACGTCGCCTGGCGCGGTGTCCGCCCAAGCGGCGGCAGAGACGAGGGCGGCTCCGATCGCCAGAGGCGCGAGACGCTTCATCCTGATCCTCCCGGTTGTCTCGTTGTGCGTTTATTGGCGCTAAGACTGCACCAAATCGCCGCGCCAAACAACCTAAAATTCATATTTGTGAATGTTTGATTATGTTGCGGCGCAACCTGAGGCGAGGCGCTCAGAGTCGCCCTTCCTCCCTCAGTTGGTTGATGTGACGCGCATGGTATTTCTGGAAATGCTCGTCGCCTTCATAGCCTTTCTCGCGCACCCACCTGAACATATCGAGCGTCGTCCATTTGCCGAACGCGCCCGGCATAACCTCTACGGCCGCCTCCGCAAGAGTCTGACCCTCGGCGACTTCCTCGGGCAGGAACAGCACGGTCGGCGTAAAGACGAGCCCCCAGCGACGCACCGCGTCCCGCTCGCTTAGCGCCGCGCCGTCGAAATCGGTCACCTCTTCGTCGCCGAACATGTTCAACTGAACGACCATGTATTTTTCCTTAATGTAGTCAGAGACCTCCG
>QKHF01000081.1 GCA_003250135.1 Paracoccaceae bacterium
TCCTGCCCCAGCGCGGCGGCGGCGGCGGCGAAGGCGGGCACTCCGGGGACCACCTCGAACGGGATGCCCCCCGCATTCAAGCGGCGGATCTGCTCCGCGATCGCGCCGTAGAGCGAGGGATCGCCCGAATGCACCCGCGCCACGTCCTGACCCGCCGCATGGGCCGCCTCGATCTCGGCGATGATGTCGTCCAGCGTCATCGGCGCGGTGTCCAGCACCCGCGCACCTTCGGGCGCAGCGGCCACGATCGCTCCCGGCACCAGCGAGCCCGCATAGAGGCAGACCGGACACGACTGGATCAGCCGCAACCCCTTGACGGTGATCAGGTCCGGATCGCCCGGCCCGGCGCCGATGAAATAGACGGTCATCTCAGTAGATCCCGGCCTCGCGCTGCAAGCCGCGCACGTAGGTGACGATCAGCGCCACATCGGCGTCCGCGACGCCCTCGACCGGCGGCATGTCGCCGAACGGCCAGTGATGCGCGCGCGCGCCGTTTCGAACCGCCAGCAGGAAGGCCATGTCGCCATGGTGGTTCGGCTCGTAGATGCGATGCACCAGCGGCGGCCCCTTGTCCGTCCCCGCCGCCTGCGCGCCATGACAAGCGGCGCAGTTGGCGTTGAACAGGGACTCGCCCTTGGAGGCCCCCTCGGCCTGCGCGGCGCCCGAAAACGCGGCGAGCGCCGCGGCGGCTGCGATCAGTCGGATGTTCAAGCGGTCATCTCCTTATCCTGAGGCTTTGAAGGCGCATCGATCCGCTTGGCGTAGCCGCGCGGGGTGTACATTCGCGGCCCCTCTCCCAGTTGGGCCAGCCGCGACTGGCTGGAGCCGACCAGCACCACGGTCAGCATGTCGACCTCGTCCACCTGCAAGTCTTCGAGACGGCGATAGCGCAGCGCCTCTTCCGGCCGACCGAGATTGGAGGCGAGCAGCACCGGGCACTCCGCCGGGCGATGCGCCAGCAGCATGTCCCGCGCCTCGGCGAGCAGCGTGCGGCGGCGCATCGAGACCGGGTTGTAGAAGGCGATCACGAAATCGCCCTCGGCGGCGGCCTTGATGCGGCGCAGGATGTCCTCTCGCGGGGTCAGCAGGTCTGAAAGCGAGATCGCGCAGAAATCATGGCCCAGCGGCGCGCCCGCCCGCGCGGCGGCGGCCTGCAATGCGCTGACGCCGGGGGCGGAGACGACCTCGACGCGGCGCGCGGCGTCGGTCACGCCGCCTTCGCCTTCGGTGCGATCGAGCAACTCAAAGACCAATGCGCCCATCGCGTAGATGCCCGCGTCGCCCGAGCAGATCAGCGCCACGTCCAGGCCCTCGCCCGCGCGCTCCAGCGCGTAACGGCAACGCGCCTCCTCGCCGCCCAGCGGGAAGTCCTTCTTCGGCTTGTGCCGCGCCAGCGGACCGAGCAGGTCCAGATAGAGGCCATAGCCGACCAACTCGTCCGCCTCCGCGACCAGCTTCGACGCCTCGGGCGTGCGCCAATCCGCCTGCCCCGGCCCGATGCCGACCAAGGAGACCCGGCCCCGCTTGCGGCCCTTAAGCGCCGTTATGGGAAGCGGCGCCCGGGCGACGGCGACGGTCGCGTTGGCGGTCTTGCGCTTGGCGACCGTCAGGGTTGCGTCCGGCCCGGCCAGCGCCAGCGCCGCGCCCTCGGCGACGCCGTGGCAGCCGACTTCGGCGAACACCACCTCAGAGGGGTTCGCGAGGCGCGGCGCCTCCGTCTCCAGTTCTTCAGCCGTGAAGAGACGCAGAGGGACGTCCAGCATCCGCGCCGCCGCGATCACCGCCGGTTCATCCGCCTTGAGGTCGATGGAGCCGACCGCCGCCACGGCGCCCGGCGCCAGCCCCGCCTCGGCCAGCGTCGCCTCGATCAGCCCGGCCAGTTCCTCGGGCGGGCAATTGCGGGCGCAGCCGACGCCGAGGCTCAGCACCTGCGGGTGATAGACCAGAGTGCGCGCGTCGCCCGTCAGCGGCGCGCGCGTCCCGATCAGGCGCACATCCTCGCCCTTTGGCAGGCCCGCGGCCCAATCGAGCCCGACGACCGTTGCGCCGCCGCCCGCCAGCAGGGCCGCGGCGACCGGCTTGGCGTTCTCAGGATTCGCCAGCCGCCAGCCCGCAGGCGGCTCATCCAGCGCCACGCCCAGCTTCAAGTCCCCCGCCGTCGTCACATGCGCCTGCGCATTCAGCGCTTCAGCCAGCGTTCGCGCGATCCGGTTGGCGCCACGATGCCCGCCCAGAAGCGGGACCACCGAGGCGCCGTCCTCGGAGACCGCCACCACCGGCGGCTCGGCGCGCTTGTCCGAGAGGAGCGGCGCCACGGCCCGGATCAGGATGCCCGCGGCGCAGACGCCCATGATCGGCGTCCCGGCGGCGAAGAGCGCGGCGATATGGGCCGTCGCTTCGGCAAATTCCGCATCGGCGCCCGTTACGCGCCCGGCGCGCCCGTGCAGCTTCGCGCCCAGCGCGTCCGCCACCCGTTTCGCCGTCTCGAAGCCTGAGGCCGAGAGGCAAATCACCACTGGCGTCACGTCAGCCATGGGTCGCCCCCTTTCAGCATCAGGATCATGGAGAAATACGGCGCGTTCTCAGGAGCTTCCGACAGCGGCCTCACGATCTGGTTCTGCAGACTGGCGCGCTCCACGTACCCAGCACGGCTTACGAGGCCCAATTCCTCAAGCACCTGAACGATCTTCGGCAAGTGCCTGCCGATCTTCATGATCGCCACCGCCTCCGCCGCCTCGATCCGCGCCTTCAGAGCCGCCTCGGGCAAGGGGCCGGGGATCACGGTCAGCGTCTCATTGCGGGCCGAGAGCGGCCGCCCAAGCGCCGCCGCGCACCCCGTCAGAGAGGTCACGCCGGGCACGATCTGAACCGGATGCCGCGCGGCCAGCCGCGCATGC
>QKHF01000278.1 GCA_003250135.1 Paracoccaceae bacterium
ATGAGGATCAGGCCCCAAAGCCGCGCGGGCCGGCCGCGCCCCCGCCCAGGATCAGCGTGCTGATCGCACTTTATCGCGAGGCCGCCAGCATGCCGACGCTGATCGAGGCGCTGATGCGGCTCGATTATCCGTCCGACCGGCTGGAGGTGATCTTCGCGCTGGAGGCGGATGACGACGAGACGCTCACGGCGCTGAACGCGCTGACCCTGCTGCCATGGGCGCGGATCATCCGGGTTCCGCCCGGCCGCCCCCGCACCAAGCCGCGGGCGTTGAATCTGGCGCTGCGCTTTGCGACCGGCGACGTCATCGGGGTCTACGACGCCGAGGACCGGCCGGAGCGCGATCAGTTGCGCAAGGTCGCCCGCGCCTTCGACCGGGCGCCGGAAAAGCTCGCCTGCGTGCAGGCCCGGTTGGCCTACTACAACGCGCGGGAAAGCTGGATCGCGCGCTGCTTCGCCATCGAATACCACATGTGGTTCGCCGTTCTGCTGAAGGGGTTGGCCGATCTCGGCGCGCCGATCCCGCTGGGCGGCACCTCGATGTTCATTCGCCGCGACGCGCTTGACGCGGTGGGCGGATGGGACGCCCACAACGTCACCGAGGACGCCGATTTGGGCATGCGGCTGGCGCGCGCCGGGTATCGGTCAGGCGTGATCGATTCGACGACATGGGAGGAGGCGGCCGCCAGTCCTAAGCCTTGGATCCGCCAGAGGTCCCGCTGGCTGAAGGGCTTCCTGCAGACATGGATCAGCCAGACCCGCGCGCCGGGCGAGATGATCTGCAAGCTCGGGTCGGGCCGCGCGATCATCGCGCAGATCATCCTTCTGGTTCCGCCCGTCATGTTCCTGTTGCAGCCCCTCTTCTGGGCGACGACAGCACACTGGATCGCCACCGGCGTCTTCTGGCTTGAGGGCGCGGCGGCGGCGCTGTTCGCGCTGACGCTGGCCGAGCAGGCGACGGTGGCCGCGGCGGCGCTGTTGGCGCTAAAGCGCCGCCGGGCGTGGTCTTTGGCGCCGTGGATCCTGACCCTGCCGCTTTACTGGCCGATGGGCGCTTTGGCCGCCGCTAAAGCGCTGGTGGAGCTGGTCGTCGCGCCCAGTTACTGGGACAAGACCACCCACGGGGTGGGGCGGATCGCCTGTCACGCCCGGCGCCGCGCGCTGGCGCGCCTCGGGGCCGCCGAGCAGTTCTGACAATTGCGTGAGCGGGGTCGTCGCGCGCGCCCTTTTCCAGACCTGCTGTCTATGCTCTCGGCAAGAACAGAATGCCAGGAGGAATGATCGCCATGACCCGCTCTCTCTTTTCCGCCCCGTCCCGCCGCGCCGTATTGACCGGCCTGGCGGCGACCGGTCTGGCCGCCGGGTCAGCCCGCGCCGCTGCGCCGATGCTCGGAGCGCTGCGCCCCGTCGCGCGCCGCGTCAGCTTGGGCGGGTTCGAGGTCACGACGATTCTGGACGGTCTGGGCCAGGTTCCGGGGCCGCAGGGCATCTTCGGCGCCGATCAGACGGTCGAGGCGGTGGAGGCGGAACTGGCGGACGCGGCGCTGCCGACGGAGATGATGGAGTTCACCTTCATCCCGACCGTGGTCAACACCGGGACTGAGTTGATCCTGTTCGACGCCGGCAACGGACCGGGCGGGAATTTCGCCAAGGGCGCACTGGCCTTGCGGCTCTCTGAGGCGGGATACGCGCCAGAGGACATCGACCTGGTGGTGATCACCCACATGCACCCCGACCATATCGGCGGGTTGATGCAGGATGGCGCGCCCGCTTTCCCGAACGCCCGCTACGTCACCGGGCAGGTTGAATACGACGCCTGGACCTCCAACCCGGAGAATGAGCTGTTCCTGTCGAACGTCGCGCCATTGGCCGAGAAGATGAGCTTCATCGGCGACGGCGACTCGGTCGCCTCCGGCGTCACCGCGGTCGCGGCCTTCGGGCATACGCCGGGGCACATGGCCTATCACCTCGAAAGCGACGGCCGCCGCCTGCTGATCACCGCCGACACGGTCAATCACTATGTGCTGTCGCTGCAGAACCCCGATTGGGAGGTCCTGTTCGACATGGACAAAGCGGCCGCCGCCGCGACGCGCAAGAAGCTGCTTGGCATGGTCGCAGCCGACAAGATTCCGTTCATCGGCTATCACATGCCGTTCCCGGGCATGGGCTTTCTGGAGCAAAAGGGCGACGGGTTCCGCTACGCCGCGGCGGGGTATCAGCTGAACCTCTGACGCAGACGCGCCCGACGTGCGAAGGGGCTGGCGACGCGTCGGGCGGCGACTATAAAGGCGCGATCAGAGTCGAGGCGCAGCGCGCCCGCTTGGCCGGAGACCCGATGTGAGCGCCAATCCACCTGACCTGCGCCCTGACCTCGCCCCCCATATCGCCATCGGCGAGGGGCCCGCGCGAGAGGGCCAGCCCACGATCGGCATGGTCAGCCTCGGCTGCCCCAAGGCGCTGGTCGACAGCGAACGCATCCTGACGCGCCTGCGCGCCGAAGGCTACGCCATCTCCCCCGACTACGCCGGGGCGGAGGCGGTGATCGTCAACACCTGCGGCTTCCTCGACAGCGCCAAGGCGGAAAGCCTGGAGGCGATCGGCGAGGCGCTGGCGGAGAACGGCCGCGTCATCGTCACCGGCTGCCTGGGGGCGGAGGAGCAGTATATTCGCGGCGCGCATCCATCCGTCCTCGCCGTCACCGGCCCGCACCAGTATGAGCAGGTGCTCGACGCGGTCCACGCCGCCGTGCCGCCCGCGCCGGACCCGTTCGTCGACCTGCTGCCGCAGCCGACCGGCCGGGTCAGCCTGGCGCCCCGGCACTTCGCCTATCTGAAGATCTCGGAGGGCTGCAACCACCGCTGCAAGTTCTGCATCATCCCGTCGATGCGCGG
>QKHF01000119.1 GCA_003250135.1 Paracoccaceae bacterium
GCGGACGTCCTGAAGGTGGAGCGGCCGGGCAAGGGCGATGACACGCGCGGCTGGGGCCCGCCCTTCGTCACCGACGCTGAGGGGCGCGAGACGACCGAAAGCGCCTATTATCTCTGCTGCAATCGGAACAAACGGTCCGTCGCCATCGATCTCTCGAATGAAGAGGGGCTGGCGCTGATCAAACGGCTGGCCCGCGAGGCCGACGTGGTGATCGAGAATTTCAAGGTCGGCGATCTCACGCGCAGGGGCCTCGATTACGGCAGCCTGTCGGCGGAGAAACCGCGCCTGATCTATTGCTCGGTCACCGGTTTCGGGCAGACCGGGCCGAAGGCGGCTCGCGCCGGATACGATTTCATGATCCAGGGCATGGGCGGGATCATGTCGATCACTGGCTTTCCGGATGAGGACGGCGGCCATCCGACCAAAGTCGGCGTCGGCATCGCCGACATCATGACCGGGATGTACGCGAGTTCAGCCATCCTCGCGGCGCTGCATGCGCGGCAGCGGACGGGCAGGGGCCAGTATATCGACCTCGCGCTGTTCGACTGCCAGCTGGCGTGGCTGGCCAATCAGGGCCTCGCCTACCTGACGGATGACAAGGAGCCTGTGCGTCTTGGCAACGGGCACCCGACCATCGTGCCATACGAGACGTTCGAGGCGGCGGACGGGCATTTCATCATCGCGGTCGGCAATGACGGGCAATTCGCCAAGCTATGCGGCATCCTCGGCGCGCCGGAACTGGCGACAGACCCGCGCTATGCAAGGAACGTGAACCGGGTGCGGAACCGGCGCGAGTTGGTTCCGCTGTTGAACGATCTGACCCGCGCGCGTCCCGCGGCGGAGTGGCTGGCGGCCTGTGAGGCGCAGAAGGTGCCCGCCGGGCCGGTGAACTCGATCCCCGAAGCCTTCGCCGACCCGCAGGCGGCACATCGCGAGATGCGCATCTCGCTGCCGCATCCCGTCGACGGGCGCGGGGCGGTGGACCTGATCGGCAATCCGATCAAGTTCTCGGAGACGCCGGTGACCTATCGACACGCGCCGCCCATGGCCGGGCAGCACACGGATGCGGCCTTGGCGGACTGGCTCGACTTGTCAGAGGCGGAGTTGGCGTCGCTACAGGGCGCGGGCGCCATTGCGAGGGACCAAAGCAAATGACTGGCCGTACGCGCACAGGCGCCGATGTGATCGCCGAGGCGCTGGCCGCCGCAGGCTGCCGCTACGCCTTCGGCCTGCCGGGGGGCGAGGTGCTGGCGCTGATGGAGGCGCTGGACCGCGCGGGCCTGAAATTCACGCTGACCAAGCATGAGAACGCAGGCGGCTTCATGGCCGAGGGGACCTGGCACGCCACCGGCGCGCCGGGCGTGCTGCTGGCGACGCTGGGGCCGGGGGCGGCGAACGCGGCCAACGTGATCGCCAACGCGCTGCAGGATCGCGTGCCGCTGATCTTCCTGACCGGCTGCGTGGATGCGGCCGAGGCTGAGACCTACACCCATCAGGTGTTCGACCATCAGGCCATGTTCCGCCCCATCGTGAAGGCGAGCTTTAAGGCCGCTCCGGGCGCCATCGCGCCGATGATGGAGAAGGCGCTGCGCATTGCGACCGAGGGCCAGCCCGGCCCGGTGCATATCGACGTTCCCATCGGCGTGGCCGAGGGGTCCTCGACGGAGACGCCCCGCGCGCTGATCCACCCTGCGCCCGCGATGGCTGCGCCCGGTCCGGATCTGGACCGCGCGCGCCGGATGTTCGCGCAGGCCAAACGCCCTCTCGCCATTGTCGGAGTGGACGCCGTCAATGAGGGCGCCGGCAGGGACATCACCGGGTTCTGTCGCCTTTACGGCGTGCCGATGATCTCGACCTACAAGGCCAAGGGTTTGCTGGCGGAGGATGACCAATTGGCGATGGGCGGGGCCGGGCTGTCGCCCAAGGCGGACAAGGCGCTGATGCCGCTGATCGCCGCGGCGGATCTGATTTTGGCCATCGGTTATGACCCGATCGAGATGCGCGCGGGCTGGCGCGAGCCTTGGTCGCGGGACAAGCCGGTGATCGAGATCGCGCCGGTTCCGCGATTGCATTCGATGCATTCGGCGACGGTGGAGATGGTCGGCGCCATCGCGCCGGCGCTGGCCGAGTTGATCATGGGAACCGAGCCGCGCGAGTTCTGGCCGGGCGCGGACCCCTACGCCGTGCGGAAGGGCCTGAAGGCGGATTTCGCGCCGGAGCCTTCCGGCTGGGGGCCGGGCGTCGTGTTCGACACGCTGCGCAAGGCGTTGCCGCGCAGGACGCTGGCGACGGCGGACTCCGGCGCGCATCGCATCCTCCTTAGCCAGATGTGGGAGGTCTATGAGCCGCGCGGGCTGATGCAGTCCTCGGGCCTCTGCACCATGGGCTGCGCCCTGCCGCTGGCGATGGGCCGGGCGATGGCCGAGCCGGGCCGCCCGATCATCGCTTTCATGGGCGATGCGGGACTTGAGATGACGCTGGGCGAGCTCGCCACGCTGCGCGACCTGAAGCTTCCGGTGATCCTCTGCGTGCTGGTGGATGAAAGCCTCGCGCTGATCGAGATGAAGCAGCGCGGCTCTCAGCGGCGCAATCTGGGCGTCGATTTCGGCGGCACCGACTGGCCTGCGGTCGCCAAGGCGCTGGGCGGGCATGGCGTCTGGATCGACGACGCCAAAACGCTTGAGGCCGAGGCGAAGGCGGCGCTAGCGCGCAAGACCTTCACCATCCTCGCGCCGCGGATAGGGCGCCGCGCCTATGACGGGAAGTTTTGACGCTTCCGTCTACTTCGCAGGCGGATTGATCTAACTCTTCGGCCCGCCCGTACTGGGTTTAGCGAGCGCAGTCGCCGCGCCGAAACGCGCCGAAGAAATGGAGGGAAAATGAAGG
>QKHF01000313.1 GCA_003250135.1 Paracoccaceae bacterium
AACCACTCCCACCGCCCGCGCTGCCTGAAACGCCGTCTTGGCCGGCTGTAGAGCCATCCCCGACTCCTCCGCCGCCTTGCGCAGCGGCGAAAGCCAGACCGCCCGATCGCGCGACGGCCGCCGCAACCAAAGTCAGTTACTTGAACATATCTCGCATACTCCCTGATTGATCAAAGTAGATACAATTTTGACTCTTGTTGCTTCTTAAAACAGCGACACCGCCGGACGTGTAAAGGGCGCCTGTAAATCCAGCCAGTGGAGCGGCGGGGTGATCCCGCTGCGGGCGGTTTAAAATCCCGCCAGTTGGCAGTCTCGGACCAATGAGAATTGGTTCGAGGCGGGGATGTACGGGTTGGAGATTTATCATCGGGTGCGCGGGGCGGTTCTGCGCGACGGGATGAGCGAGCGGGAAGCGGCGCGGGCTTTCGGCCTGGATCGCGGGACGATCTCGAAGATGCTGCGGTTCTCCGCGCCGCCCGGTTATCGCCAAACGTCGCAGCGCCCCCGCAGCCGGATGGACGCGCACGCGGCGTTCGTCGATCAGATTCTGATTTCGGACCGGGAAGCTCCGAAGAAGCAGCGTCATACGGTGAAGCGGATCTTCGAACGGCTGCGCGACGAGCGCGGGTTCGGGGGCGGCTACACCACGGTGCGGGACTATGTGCGCCCGCGCCGGCAGGCGCTGAAGGAGGCCTTCGTTCCGCTGGCGCATCCTCCGGGCCATGCCCAGGCGGATTTCGGCGAGGCGACGGTCGTGCTTGGCGGGGTCGAGCAAAAGATCCGCTTCTTCGTAATGAGCCTGCCGCAGAGCGACGCGATCTTCGTGAAGGCTTATCACGCCGAGACGGCGGAGGCGTTCTGCGACGGCCATGTGGAGGCGTTTGCGTTCTTCGGCGGCGTCCCGCGCTCCATCCTCTACGACAACACCCGGCTGGCGGTGGCGCAGATCCTCGGCGACGGGACCCGCAAGCGCAGCCGGATGTTCGAGGCGCTGCAGTCGCATTATCTGTTCGACGACAGGTTCGGCCGCCCGGCGCGCGGGAACGATAAAGGCAAGGTGGAGGGGATGGTGGGTTTCGCCCGCCGGACGTTCATGGTTCCGATCCCCCGGGCGACTGACATCGAGGCCCTGAACGCGATGTTGCTGACGCGTTTCCGGGACCGCCTGGCCGCGGTGCTGCGCGGGACGGATGGCGCCAGCATCGGCGCCCGGCTTGAGGCGGACCGGGCGGCGTTCATAGCGCTTCCCGCGACGCCGTTCGAGGCTTGCGACAAGCGCCCCGGCCGGGCGAGCAGCCTGTCGCTGGTGCGTTACAGAAGCACCGATTACTCCGTCCCCGTCGCCTACGCCCACCGGGACGTGATGGTCAAAGCGTATGTCGATGAGGTGGTCATCGAGGCGGGCGCCGAGGAGATCGCCCGGCACAGGCGCTCCTACCAGACGGAGGACTTCGTCTTCGACCCTCTGCACTATCTCGACTTGCTGGAGCGCAAGGTCGGCGCGCTGGACCAGGCCGCGCCGATGCAGGGCTGGGATCTGGGCGAGGAGTTCGACCGGCTGCGCCGGCTGATGGAGGCGCGGCTCAGCCAGAAAAACCGACGCGCGGCCGGCAAGCGCGAGTTCGTGCAGGTCCTGCAGCTGTTCAAGGTCTTCCCCGAGCCGGTGGTCCGGTCCGCCGTGCGCGACGCGCTGGAGCTCGGGGCGATCAGCGCCGACGCGGTGAAGCATTTGGCGCTCTGCCGCATCGAGCGCCGCCCACCGCGGCTCGACCTGAGGGACTATCCCCATTTGCCGGCGTCCACCGTCGCCGCGACCAACCCGGCCGACTACATGGCGCTGATGACGGGAGCGTCGTCGTGAGCATGGCGACGGATGAGGCGCCGGAGATCCTGCTGCGCCATCACCTCAAGAAGCTGAAGCTGCCCACCGTGCTGCGGGAATACGAGAAGATCGCCCGGCAATGCGCGGCCGAGAATGTCGATCATGTCCGCTATCTCGCCCGGCTGATCGAGCTGGAGCTTCTCGATCGGGAGGCGCGGATGATCGACCGGCGGATCAAGGCGGCCAGATTCCCCGCCATCAAGGGCCTGGAGGGCTTCGACTTCGACGCCATCCCCCAGCTCAACAGGAAACTGGTGCTGGACCTGGCCCGCGGCGAGTTCGTCAGCCGGCGCGAGAACGTCATCGCCCTCGGCCCCAGCGGGGTCGGCAAGACGCACATCGCCCTCGGCCTTGGACTCGCGGCCTGCCAGCGCGGGATCAGGACCCGCTTCGCCACCGCCGCCGCCATCGTGCATGAATTGATCGAGGCGCGCGACGAGAAGCGCCTCCTGCGCCTGCAGAAGCAGATGGCGACGGTTGAACTCCTGATCGTCGACGAGCTCGGCTTCGTGCCGCTCTCCAGGACCGGCGCAGAGCTTCTCTTCGAGCTGATCAGCCAGCGCTACGAGCGCGGCTCCACCATCGTCACCTCGAACCTGCCCTTCGACGAGTGGACCGTCACATTCGGCGAAGAACGCCTGACCGGCGCGCTGCTCGACCGGCTCACCCACCATGTCCACATTCTCGAGATGAACGGGCGCTCCTACCGCTTGGCCCAGAGCAAGGCGCGCAAGTCAGTCTGAACCACCCCCCCCGCTCAACCACGGGCGCGCTCTGACTCATGAAGGTCAGCGCGCCCTTGGCGCTCGCTCAAACCGCATCGCTCAGCTGGCTGGGTATTCGGGCGCCCAAATGGCCGAAAGTTCCGGCGCCATTGACAACTGGGCGCGTGCGGGGCGCTGAGATAGCCGCCGAGGGCTTGCCGCTGGACGCCTTGCTAGCGCGCTTCAAGTGCAGCGTTTGTATGCGCAGAGGGCGGCCTGGGTTGTCCATTGT
>QKHF01000317.1 GCA_003250135.1 Paracoccaceae bacterium
TGCTGTCCACCTACGACTTCCCGGGCGACGACATTCCGATCATCGCGGGCTCGGTGCTTGCGGCGCTGGAGGATCGCGATCCTGAGATCGGCGCGCTGAAGGTGGCCGAGCTGATGGCGGCGGTCGACGAGTACATCCCGACTCCGGAGCGCCCGATCGACCAGCCGTTCCTGATGCCGATCGAGGACGTGTTCTCGATCTCGGGCCGCGGCACGGTGGTGACGGGCCGCGTGGAGCGCGGCGTGATCACGGTCGGCGAGGAAATCGAGATCGTGGGCATCCGCGACACGCAGAAGACGACCTGCACGGGCGTGGAGATGTTCCGCAAGCTCTTGGACCGCGGCGAGGCGGGCGACAACATCGGCGCGCTTCTGCGCGGCATCGACCGGACCCAGGTTGAGCGCGGCCAGGTGCTGTGCAAGCCGGGCTCGGTGACGCCGCACACGAAGTTCGAGGCCGAGGCCTACATCCTGACGAAGGAAGAGGGCGGGCGTCACACGCCGTTCTTCACCAACTATCGTCCGCAGTTCTACTTCCGCACGACGGACGTGACCGGGACGGTGGAGCTTCCGGCGGGCACCGAGATGGTGATGCCGGGCGACAACGTGAAGATGACCGTGCAGCTGATCGCGCCGATCGCCATGGAGGAGAAGCTGCGCTTCGCCATCCGTGAAGGCGGCCGCACCGTCGGCGCCGGCGTCGTCGCCAAGATCATCGAGTAACCATACGAACCCATGCGCTGGTCCGGGACGGACCCCGGACCAGCGTTCCTGTTTCTAACGAGACGGCGATCCCGAGAGGCGAGCCATGCAAGGTCAGAACATTCGGATCCGGCTGAAGGCCTTCGATCATCGCGTGCTGGACACCAGCGCGTCCGAGATCGTGAACACGGCCAAGCGGACCGGCGCCCAGGTGCGCGGGCCGATCCCGCTGCCGACCAAAATTGAGAAGTTCACCGTTCTTCGTGGCCCGCACGTCGACAAGAAGAGCCGTGAGCAGTTTGAGATCCGCACCCACAAGCGGCTTTTGGACATTGTCGACCCGACGCCCCAGACGGTGGACGCGCTGATGAAGCTCGACCTCGCCGCCGGCGTCGACGTCGAGATCAAGCTCTGAGGGGGGCATGGACATGCGCTCTGGAGTCATCGCAAAGAAGCTGGGCATGACCCGGCTGTTCACTGAGGACGGACGGCAGGTTCCTGTCACCGTGCTTCAGATGGAGAATCTGCAGGTCGTCGCCCAGCGGACCGACGAGAAGGACGGCTACACCGCCGTGCAGCTCGGCGCCGGGGCGGCCAAGCCGAAGAACACGTCGAAGCCCATGCGCGGGCATTTCGCCGTGGCCAAGGTCGAGCCGAAGCGCAAGGTCGTGGAGTTCCGCGTCGCGCCCGAGAACATGATCGGCGTGGGTGAGGAGATCACCGCCGACCATTACTTCGAGGGCCAGTTCGTGGACGTCGCGGGCACCAGCATCGGCAAGGGCTTCGCCGGCGCGATGAAGCGGTGGAACTTCGGCGGTCTGCGCGCCTCGCACGGCGTGTCGATCAGCCATCGTTCGCACGGCTCCACCGGCCAGTGCCAGGACCCGGGTCGCGTGTTCAAGGGCAAGAAGATGGCCGGCCACATGGGCTCGTCCCGCGTGACCGTGCAGAACCTTCAGGTCGTCAAGACCGACGCCGAGCGCGGGATCATCATGGTCAAGGGCGCGGTGCCGGGCTCGAAGGGCGGCTGGGTGACCATCCGCGACGCCGTGAAGAAGCCGACGCCGGACAACGTGATCCTGCCGGCGGCGCTGCGTTCGGCCGCGAAGGAAGCGGCGGAAGCCGCGGCCAAAGCCGCCGAGGAGGCCGCTGCGGCGGAAGCCGAGGCCGAGGCCGCGCGCCTCGCCGAGCAGGAGGCCCAGGCGGCCGCGGCTGCGGCGAAGGCGGAGGAAGCCTCCGAGGCCGAGGAGTCGGGCGCCGAAGGCGGCGACGAGCCGAAGAAGGGTGACGAGTGATGCAGACCGATATCCTCAACCTCGACGCCGGCAACGCGGGAACGATCGAGCTTTCGGACGAGGTGTTCGGGCTTGAGCCGCGCGCCGACATCCTGCAGCGCGTCGTGCGCTGGCAGCTGGCCAAGCGCCAGGCCGGCACGCACAAGACCAAGGGCCGCTCCGAGGTCTCCTACTCGACGAAGAAGATCTATCGTCAGAAGGGCACCGGCGGCGCGCGTCACGGCGACCGCAACGTCGCGCAGTTCCGTCACGGCGGCACCGCGAAGGGTCCGGTCGTGCGCTCCCATGCGCATGACCTGCCCAAGAAGGTGCGCGCGCTGGGCTTGAAGCACGCCCTCTCGGCGAAGGTCCGCGAGAATGCGCTGATCATCCTCGAGGACGCCAAGCTGGACGCGCCGAAGACCCGCGGTCTGGCGGAGAAGCTGGGCAAGCTCGGCCTCGACAAGGCGCTGATCATCGACGGGCCGGAGGTCGACGAGAACTTCAAGCGCGCGTCGCAGAACCTGCCGGGCGTGCAGGTGATGGCGAGCGTGGGCGCGAATGTCTACGACATCCTCCGTCTTGAGAAGCTGGTGCTGACCAAGGCGGCCGTGGAAGCGCTGGAGGCGCGGCTGAAATGAGCGTGAAGTCCGAACTCTACGACGTGATCCGCCGGCCGATCATCACCGAGAAGGCGACCATGGCCTCCGAGGCCAACGCCGTCGTCTTCGAAGTGGCGAAGAACGCGACCAAGCCGCAGATCAAGGAAGCGGTCGAGGGCGTGTTCGGCGTCAAGGTCAAGGCGGTGAACACCGTGCTGACCAACGGCAAGACCAAGCGGTTTCGCGGCAAACCGGGCGTGCGCCCGGACGTGAAGAAAGCCTATGTGACCCTCGAAGAGGGCAACATGATCGACGTCACCACCGGTCTGAAGTGACCGGCGGCGACAGGACAACAGTGAAGCGGAAGACAGCAAGATGGCGTTGAAATCATTCAACCCGACGACGCCGGGCCAGCGCGGGCTGGTTCTGATCGACCGTTCCGAGCTGTGGAAGGGACGTCCCGAGAAGACCCTGACCGAGGGTCTGACCAAAAAGGGCGGCCGGAACAACACGGGACGGATCACGGCGCGTCGTCGCGGCGGCGGAGCCAAGCGGCTCTATCGCATCGTCGACTTCAAGCGGCGCAAATGGGACGTCCCGGCGACGGTCGAGCGGATAGAATACGATCCGAACCGGACCGCGTTCATCGCGCTCGTGAAATACGAGGACGGCGAGAAGGCCTATGTCCTGGCGCCGCAGCGCCTTGGCGTGGGCGACCAGATCGTCGCCGGCCAGAAAGTGGACATCAAGCCGGGCAACGCCATGCCGCTGTCGGGCATGCCGATCGGCACGATCATCCACAACATCGAGCTGAAGCCCGGCAAGGGCGGCCAGATCGCGCGCGCGGCGGGCGCCTACGCCCAGTTCGTGGGTCGCGACGGCGGCTATGCTCAGTTGCGCCTGTCCTCGGGTGAGCTGCGCATCGTGCGCCAGGAGTGCATGGCCACGGTCGGCGCGGTGTCGAACCCCGACAACTCGAACCAGAATTTCGGCAAGGCCGGCCGCGTTCGTCATCTCGGCAAGCGCCCGTCCGTGCGCGGCGTCGCGATGAACCCGATCGACCACCCGCATGGCGGCGGCGAAGGCCGCACTTCGGGCGGCCGTCACCCGGTGACGCCTTGGGGCAAGCCCACCAAGGGGCGGAAGACCCGCTCCAACAAGGCCACCGACAAATTCATTCTGCGGAGCCGCCACGCCCGCAAAGGCAAGCGGTAAGGGAGAGCGAGAGAAATGCCCCGTTCCGTATGGAAAGGCCCGTTCGTCGACGCGCATGTGCTCAAGAAGGCTGAGAAGTCTCGCGAGTCCGGTCGCAACGAGGTCATCAAGATCTGGTCGCGCCGCAGCACGATCCTGCCGCAGTTCGTCGGCCTCACCTTCGGCGTCTACAACGGCCAGAAGCACATTCCGGTCAACGTCACCGAGGACATGATCGGCCACAAGTTCGGTGAGTTTTCGCCGACCCGCACCTATTACGGCCACGCCGCCGACAAGAAGGCGAAGCGGAGGTAATTGAGATGGGTAAAGGACCGAATCCCCGCCGCGTCGCCGAGAATGAGGCGATGGCCGTGAACCGGATGCTGCGCATCAGCCCGCAGAAGCTGAACCTCGTCGCCGCCCAGATCCGCGGCAAGAGCGTCGGCGACGCGCTGAGCGAGCTCACCTTCTCGAAGAAGCGCATCGCGCAGGACGTCAAGAAAACGCTCCAGTCCGCGATCGCCAACGCCGAGAACAACCACGGGCTGGACGTCGACGAGCTGATCGTCGCCGAGGCCTGGGTTGGCAAGAATCTGATCATGAAACGCGGCCGTCCGCGCGCACGCGGCCGTTACGGCAAAATCATGAAACCGTTCAGCCAGCTGACCATCAAAGTTCGGCAGGTCGAGGAGCAGGCGTAATGGGTCACAAAGTTAATCCGATCGGTCTGCGCCTTGGCGTCAACCGCACCTGGGACAGCCGCTGGTTCGCCGACACCAACGAGTACGGCAAGCTGCTGCACGAGGATCTGAAGATCCGCGATTTCGTGAAGAAGCGCGCGGGTCAGGCCGGCATCAGCCGGGTCGTGATCGAGCGCCCGCACCGCAAGTGCCGGGTGACGATCCACACCGCGCGTCCCGGCGTGATCATCGGCAAGAAGGGCGCCGATATCGAGAAGCTGCGCAAGGAAGTCGCCGCGCTGACCGACTCCGAGCTGCATCTCAACATCGTCGAGGTGCGCAAGCCCGAGATCGACGCCCAGCTGGTTGCGGAGAACATCGCCCAGCAGCTCGAGCGCCGCGTCGCATTCCGTCGCGCCATGAAGCGCGCGGTGCAGAACGCCATGCGCATGGGCGCCCAGGGCATCCGCATCAACTGCGCCGGCCGTCTGGGCGGCGCCGAAATCGCCCGGACCGAATGGTATCGCGAGGGCCGTGTGCCGCTGCACACCCTGCGCGCCGACATCGATTACGCGACCGCCGAGGCGAAGACCGCCTACGGCATCTGCGGAATCAAGGTCTGGATCTTCAAGGGCGAGATCATGGAGCACGATCCTGAGGCTCATGATCGCCGTCAGAACGAGCTGAACGAGGGCGGCGGACGTCCTGCGGGCGGCGGGCGCCCCGGGCGCTGATCGGGTGATAGGGGTCTGAACAATGCTTTCTCCGAAGCGCACGAAATATCGCAAGCTCCACAAGGGCCGCATCCATGGCGACGCCAAGGGCGGGTCTGAGCTGAACTTCGGCCAGTACGGCCTGAAGGCGACCGAGCCTGAGCGCGTCACCGCGCGTCAGATCGAGGCCGCGCGCCGCGCCATGACCCGTCACATGAAGCGTCAGGGCCGCGTGTGGATTCGCATCTTCCCGGACACCCCGGTCACGCAGAAGCCGACCGAGGTTCGTATGGGCAAGGGCAAGGGCTCGGTCGAGTACTGGGCCGCCAAAGTGAAGCCCGGACGCATCATGTTTGAGATTGACGGCGTCAATGAGGATGTGGCAAAGGAGGCGCTCCGTCTGGCGGCCATGAAGCTGCCGGTGAAGTGCCGTTTCGTCACGCGCGAAGATTGGTGAGGCCGGGCCCCGTTCAGGGCGGGGCCGGGCCCATTTCGTTTTGAACACAGGCGCAAGGGACCGCCCTTGCGCCGAATGCTGAAGGAAGAGCCGCCATGAAGGCTGCTGAGCTGCGCGAGAAGACGCCGGATCAGCTCCGCGAGGAGCTGGCGACGCTGAAGAAGGCGAGCTTCAACCTGCGCTTCCAGGCTGCGACCGGCCAGCTGGAGGACACCTCCGCCATGCGCAAGGCCCGCCGCGACGCCGCGCGCGTGAAGACGATTCTGAACCAGAAGGCCGCCGCCGCGGCCGCTGACGAGTGATCGGGGGATAAAGACCGATGCCGAAGCGTATCCTGCAGGGCAAGGTTGTAGGCGACCAGAACGACAAGACCATCACGGTTCTCGTCGAGCGCCGCTTCACCCACCCGATGATGAAGAAAACCGTGCGCCAGACCAAGAAGTATCGGGCGCATGACGCTGAGAACGCCTTCAAGAACGGCGACATCGTTCGCATCCGCGAATGCGCGCCGATCTCGAAGAACAAACGCTGGGAGGTCGTGACAGACGCCGCCGAGGCGTAAACGTCACCGACATTCCGGTACGTCGAAACCGGGGCCGATCCGAGATCAGGTGATGGCCCCAGGTCGGGAGTAACCAACCATGATCCAGATGCAGACCAATCTGGACGTCGCCGACAATTCCGGCGCGCGACGGGTCCAGTGCATCAAGGTGCTCGGCGGCGCGAAGCGCAAATACGCCGGGGTGGGCGACATCATCGTCGTCTCGGTCAAGGAAGCGATTCCGCGGGGCCGCGTGAAGAAGGGCGACGTGCGCAAGGCCGTCGTCGTGCGCACCGCGAAGGAAGTTCGCCGCGAAGACGGCAGCTCGATCCGCTTCGACCGCAACGCCGCCGTCATTCTCAACAACAACCTGGAGCCGGTCGGCACCCGTATCTTCGGGCCGGTGGTTCGTGAGCTGCGCGCGAAAAACTTCATGAAGATCATTTCGCTCGCGCCGGAGGTGCTGTGATGGCCGCCAAGCTGAAAAAGGGCGACAAGGTCGTCGTGCTGACCGGCCGCGACAAGGGCAAGGAAGGCGAGATCACCAAGGTCCTGCCTGCCGAGGGTCGCGCCATCGTCGAAGGCGTCAACACCGTGATCCGGCACACCCGCCAGAGCCAGAGCAGCCAGGGCGGCCGCGTTCCGCAGGCGGCGCCGATCCAGCTGTCGAACCTGGCGCTGGTCGACCCCAAAGAGGGCGGCCCGACCCGCGTCGGCTTCAAGTTCGTCGACGGCCAGAAGGTCCGTTTCGCCAAGAAATCGGGGGAGGTTCTCGATGTCTGAGGCCAGCTACACCCCGCGCCTGAAGGCGCATTATCTCGACAACATCCGCTCGGCGCTGAAGGACGAGTTCTCGTACAAGAACGAGATGCAGATCCCGAAGCTCGAGAAGATCGTGCTGAACATGGGCGTCGGCGAGGCCGTGGGCGACTCGAAGAAGGTCAAGTCCGCGCATGCCGACATGATGGCCATCGCCGGCCAGCAGCCCGTCATCACCAAGGCCAAGAAGTCGATCGCCGGCTTCAAGGTGCGTGAGGGCATGCCGCTGGGCGTCAAGGTCACCCTGCGGGGCGACCGGATGTACGAGTTCCTGGACCGCCTGATCACCATCGCCATGCCGCGCATCCGCGACTTCCGCGGCGTCAGCGGAAAGAGCTTCGACGGCCGCGGCAACTTCGCGCTGGGCCTGAAGGAGCACATCGTCTTCCCCGAGATCGAGTACGACAAGGTCGACGAGGTCTGGGGCATGGACATCGTGATCGGAACCACCGCCTCCACGGATGCGGAAGCGAAGGCGCTGTTGAAGCATTTCAACATGCCCTTCCGGAACTGACGGCGAACGGAGGAGATAAAGATGGCCAAAGTTAGCGCCGTTCAGAAGCAAAAGAACCGCGAGCGCCTGGTGAAGAAATTCGCCGCCAAGCGCGCCCGCCTGAAAGAGATCGCCGCCGATGAGAGCCTTCCGATGGAAGAGCGTTTCAAGGCGCGCCTGAAACTCGCCAAACTGCCGCGCAACAGCGCGCCCAGCCGCCTGCGCAATCGTTGCGAGGTTTCTGGCCGCCCGCGCGCCTATTACCGCAAGCTCAAGATGAGCCGTATCGCGCTCCGCGACCTCGCCTCCGTCGGCCAGGTTCCGGGCATGGTCAAGTCGAGCTGGTGAGGGGGTAGAAATGTCGATGAACGATCCTCTCGGCGATATGCTGACCCGCATCCGCAACGCGCAGATGCGGAACAAATCCACCGTCCGGTCGCCGGCCTCCAAGCTGCGCGGCTGGGTGCTCGACGTTCTCACCGCCGAGGGCTACATCCGCGGCTATGAGAAGGTCACCTCCGCGAAGGGCTTCGACGAGTTCGAGATCTCGCTGAAGTATTTCGACGGCCAGCCGGTGATCCGCGAGCTGAAGCGCGTCTCGAAGCCCGGCCGCCGGGTCTATTCGGGCGTCGGCGAGCTGCCCTCGGTCCGCAACGGCCTTGGCGTCGCCATCGTCTCCACCCCGAAGGGCATCATGTCCGACGCGCAGGCCCGCACCGACAATGTCGGCGGCGAAGTCCTGTGCACGGTATTCTGAGGGAGGTCTGAGAGATGTCCCGTATTGGTAAGAAGCCCGTCGAGATGCCCAGCGGCGTCAGCGCCACCATCTCTGGCCAGAACATCGAGGTCAAAGGCCCGAAGGGCGTGCTCGCCTTCCAGGCCACCGACGATGTGGACCTCAAGCTTGAGGACAACGCGGTCAGCGTAAAGCCGCGCGGCTCCTCGAAGCGCGCCCGCCAGCAGTGGGGAATGACCCGCACGCAGATCCAGAACCTGGTCACCGGCGTGTCGGAAGGCTTCAAGAAAGAGCTCGAGATCGTCGGCGTCGGCTACCGCGCGCAGGCTCAGGGCAAGACCCTGAAACTGTCGCTCGGCTATAGCCACGACGTCGAGTACGCGGTCCCGGCCGGCGTCGAGGTCGTGACGCCGAAGCCGACCCAGATCGAGGTCAGCGGCATCGACAAGCAGGTGGTCGGCCAGGTTGCGGCCGAGATCCGCAAGTGGCGCAGCCCGGAGCCCTACAAGGGCAAGGGCGTGAAATATGCGGACGAGTACATCTTCCGCAAAGAAGGCAAGAAGAAGTAAGGGGCGCATCATGGCGAACAAGAAGCTCGCACTGTTCAAGCGGCGGCGCCTCCGGGTCCGCAACCAGCTGCGCAAGGTCGCGGCCTGTCCGTGCATCGCTCGTCGAAGAACATTTCGGCGCAGGTCATCGATGATGTTCAGGGCCGCACCCTGGCCGCCGCGTCCACCCTTGAGGGCGCGCTGGGCGTGGTCGGCAAGAACAATGTCGAAGCCGCGGCCAAGGTCGGCGCTCTGCTGGCCGAGCGCGCGAAGGCGGCCGGCGTCGAAGAGGTCTACTTCGATCGCGGCGGCTATCTTTTCCATGGCAAGGTCAAAGCCCTCGCCGACGCCGCCCGCGAGGGCGGTCTGAAGTTCTGAGGAGGCGAGGCGAATGGCTCGTAGAGAAGACAATCGCGACCGCGACCGCGACTCGGAGTTCGTGGATCGTCTGGTCCACATCAACCGCGTCTCGAAGACCGTGAAGGGCGGCAAGCGCTTCGGCTTCGCCGCGCTGGTCGTCGTCGGCGACCAGAAGGGCCGCGTGGGCTTCGGCTCGGGCAAGGCCCGCGAGGTGCCCGAGGCGATCCGCAAGGCGACCGAGGAAGCCAAGCGCCAGATGATCCGGGTGCCGCTGCGCGAAGGCCGCACGCTGCATCACGATATCGAGGGTCGTCACGGCGCCGGCAAGGTCGTGCTCCGCGCCGCCCCTCCGGGCACCGGCATCATCGCGGGCGGCCCGATGCGCGCCGTGTTCGAGATGGTGGGCGTGCAGGACGTGGTCGCCAAGTCGATCGGATCGCAGAACCCCTACAACATGGTGCGCGCCACCTTCGACGCGCTCGGCAAGGAGCTGTCGCCCCGCCAGGTGGCCGCCCGCCGCGGCAAGAAGGTCGCCGACATCCTGCCCAAGCGCGACGACGCCCCGGCCGAGGCCGAGGCGGCTGAAGCGTAAGGAGAGAGACCCATGGCAAAGACCATCGTCGTCAAGCAGATCGGCAGCCCGATCCGCCGTCCGGCCGAGCAGCGCGCCACGCTGATCGGTCTGGGCCTGAACAAGATGCACAAGACCCGAGAGCTGGAGGACACCCCCTCCGTGCGCGGCATGGTGAACTCCATCCCGCATCTCGTGGAAATCGTCGAGGAGCGCGGCTAAGCCCGCGCTCTTTCCTCCAACAGTCAGGCCGAGTTCGCCGCCATCTGACGCTTGGGCGGCGCTTCCGGCAGAGGAACAGCGTCATGAAACTGCACGAACTTTCCGATAACGCTGGCGCGCGCCAGTCCCGCAAGCGCGTTGGCCGTGGCGCGGGCTCCGGCCTCGGCAAGACCGGCGGCCGCGGCATCAAGGGCCAGAAGTCCCGTTCCGGCGTGGCCGTGAAGGGCTTCGAAGGCGGCCAGATGCCGATCCATCGGCGGTTGCCGAAGCGCGGCTTCAACAATATTTTCCGCAAGTCCTTCGCCATCGTGAATCTGCGCGACATCCAGCGTGCGATCGACGAGGGCAAGCTGGACGCGTCGGCTCAGATCGACGCCAAGGCGCTCGTGGCTTCCGGCCTGGTTCGTCGCGAACTGGACGGCGTCCGCGTGCTCGCGAAGGGCGAGATCACTGCGAAGGTCGACATCGTCGCCGCCGGCGCGTCCAAGTCGGCGATCGAGGCGGTCGAGAAGGCGGGCGGTTCGCTGACCGTCGCTGCGCCCAAGGCGGCGGCCGAGACGGCGGACGCCGAGTAAGAGTTTTCGGGCCGCGCGCGCCGCGGCCCGCCCCCCTGATACGGCGCCTTCGGCCCGTCGGCCGGCGCGCCATTGCGGAGTGAGCGAATGGCCTCGGCAGCGGAGCAACTCGCCGCGAACATGAGCTGGAGCGCCTTTGGCAAGGCGAAGGAGCTCAAGGCGCGAATCCTCTACGCGCTTGGACTTCTGATCCTTTACCGGCTCGGCACCCATATCCCGATGCCCGGGATCGATCCGGTGAAGCTGGCTGAGTTCATCGAGCAGCTTCAGGGCGGAATCGGCGGCCTGGCGATCGTGTTCACGGGCGGCGCGCTGTCGCGCATGGCGATCTTCTCGCTCGGCATCATGCCCTACATCTCCTCCTCCATCATCATGCAGCTGCTGGTCACGATGGTGCCAAGCCTCGAGCAGCTGAAGAAGGAGGGCGGAGAGCAAGGCCGCCGCAAGATCAACCAGTACACCCGCTACGGCACGCTGCTTCTGGCCACCGTGCAGTCCTATGGCGTGGCCGTGGGTCTGGAGGGGCAGGGGCTGGCTCTGGAGCCGGGGATGTTCTTCCGCGCCTCGGCTGTCATCACGCTGGTCGGCGGCACCATGCTGCTGATGTGGCTGGGCGAGCAGATCACCCAGCGCGGCATCGGCAACGGCATCTCCCTGATCATCTATGCGGGCATCGTGGCCGAGTTCCCGGCCCAGCTGGCCCAGTTCTTCGAGCTTGGCCGCACCGGGCAGCTTTCGCCGGGCCTGCTGATCGCGCTTCTTGTCGGCGGCATCGCGGTGATCGCGACGATCGTCTTCGTCGAGCGCGCCCAGCGCCGCATCCTGGTGCAGTATCCGCGGCGTCAGGTCGGCAACAAGATGTATGGCGGCGACAGTTCTCACCTGCCGCTCAAGATCAACACCTCGGGCGTCATCCCGATGATCTTCGCCTCGTCGCTGCTGCTGATGCCGGCCACCGTGGCCAGCTTCTCGGCCGCGGGCGGGCCCGAGTGGGTGACGACGGTCACTGCGCTGCTCGGCCGGGGCCAGCCGCTGTTCCTGGCCCTCTATTCCGGGCTGATCGTGTTCTTCGCCTTCTTCTACACCGCGATCATGTTCGACCCGCAGGATGTGGCGAACAACCTGAAGAAGCAGGGCGGCTTCGTTCCGGGCATCCGCCCGGGCGCGCGCACGGCGGAATATCTCGACTATGTGCTCACCCGACTGACGGTGGTCGGCTCGCTCTATCTGGTCGGCATCGCGCTGATCCCCGAGCTGCTGACGTCACGGCTGAGCGTGCCGATCCTGTTCGGCGGCACCTCGCTGCTGATCATCGTGTCGGTGACCATGGATACGGTCAGCCAGGTGCAGAGCCACCTGCTGGCGCACCAATACGCAAATCTGATCGAAAAATCGAAGCTACGAGGGAAAGGGAAGCGCAAATGAACATCATCCTGCTTGGGCCCCCGGGGGCCGGTAAGGGCACGCAGGCCAAGATGCTGATGGAAGCGAAGGGCCTTGTGCAGCTTTCCACCGGCGACATGCTTCGTGCGGCCGTGAAGGCGGGCACTCCGGTCGGCCTGCAGGCCAAGGCGGTGATGGAAGCGGGCGGCCTCGTCTCGGACGACATCGTGATCGGCATCGTCTCGGACCGGCTGGACGAGGCGGACGTCCGCGAGCAGGGCGCGATCTTCGACGGCTTTCCCCGGACCCAGCCCCAGGCCGAAGCGCTGGACAAGCTGCTGGTCGAGAAGGGCCTGACGCTCGACGCCGTGATCAACATGGCGGTCGAGGATGAGCCGCTGGTCGGCCGCATCTCGGGCCGGTTCACCTGCGGCGACTGCGGCGAGGGCTACCACAAGGAGTTCAAGAAGCCGGCGGTCGAGGGCGTTTGCGACAAGTGCGGCTCGAGCAACTTCAAGTTCCGCGCGGACGACAATGAAGAGACGGTGCGCGAGCGCCTGAAGGCGTATCACGCCGACACCGCTCCGCTGATCGATTACTACACCGCGACCGGCAAGCTGAAGACGGTCGACGGCATGAAGGGAATCGATGAGGTTCAGGCCGCCATGGTGGCGGCGCTGGAGGGCTGATTTCCGGGAAACTCCCCGGTGTTTCACGCTGAAATACCGGGGAATTTCGCGGTTGACGGGGCGAGGCGCATTCCTATACTGCGCGCTTCCTGAAAAGGAGAGTCGCCCCAAAAGACGACGACCCCCGAATGGGGCCGCTCGGCTGAGGCTGGACGGCGCTGGATGGGGAGAGAGCCGGGCGCTTGGCGCGTTCGGCGTTTGGCATTGAAGAGGGCGGCCCGCTCCGACGGCGGGGCCACTTGGGATAGACGGAGCTGGATCGTGGCGCGCATCGCAGGCGTTAACATTCCGACGAACAAGAGGGTGCATGTCGCCCTCACCTATATTCACGGCATCGGCGACAGCACCGCCAAAGAGGTGTGCGCGGCCACTGGCATCGAGCTTAGCCGCCGCGTCAACGAGTTGTCCGACGCCGAGGTGCTGGCCATCCGCGAGCATATCGACGCCAACCTGAGCGTCGAGGGCGACCTGCGCCGCGAGCGGTCGATGAACATCAAGCGTCTGATGGATCTGGGCTGCTATCGCGGTCTGCGTCATCGCCGCGGCCTGCCGGTGCGCGGACAGCGCACCCACACCAACGCGCGCACCCGCAAGGGTCCCGCCAAGCCGATCGCCGGCAAGAAGAAGTAAGGGGCAAAGGGCATGGCTCGCGAAAAGGCCCGCGTTCGCCGCAAGGAACGCAAGAACATCACGTCCGGCGTCGCGCATGTGAACGCCAGCTTCAACAACACGATGATCACCATCTCCGACGCGCAGGGGAATGCGATCTCGTGGTCCTCGGCCGGCGCCATGGGCTTCAAGGGTTCGCGCAAGTCGACCCCCTACGCCGCGCAGATCGCCGCCGAAGACGCTGGCAAGAAGGCGCAGGAGCACGGCATGACCACGCTTGAGGTCATGGTGCAGGGTCCGGGTTCGGGCCGCGAATCCGCGCTGCGCGCGCTGCAGGCCGTCGGCTTCACGATCACCGCCATTCGCGATGTGACGCCGATCGCCCACAACGGCTGCCGTCCGCCGAAGCGCCGCCGCGTCTGATACGAGAAATTCGCAGGTCGCGGCCCGCTCTTTATGAGCGGGCCGTCGGCCGTTCAAGACGTCCTCGGGAGGCGTGGCGCGACAGGGATCAAGCGCCGCGCGGGAATAGAGGAGAGCCCGCATGATCCACAAGAACTGGCAGGAGTTGATCCGGCCGCAGAACATCAACGTGACCCAGGGCGCCGACGCGGCCCGCGTCGCGACCGTCGTCGCAGAGCCGCTGGAGCGGGGCTTCGGCCTGACGCTGGGCAACGCGCTGCGCCGCGTGCTGCTCTCGTCGCTGCAGGGCGCGGCCGTCGCCTCGATCCAGATCGACGGCGTGCTGCACGAGTTCTCCTCGGTGCCCGGCGTGCGCGAGGACGTCACTGACATCGTCCTGAACATCAAGGGCGTTTGCGTGCGCATGGACAATGAGGGTCCGAAGCGCCTGACGCTGCGCGGCACCGGCCCCGGCGTCGTGACCGCGGGCGACATCGAGAAGGTCTCGGATGTCGAGATCATGAACCCCGACCATGTGATCTGCCACCTCGACGACGGGGCGGAGCTGCACATGGAGCTGGTGGTCAACACCGGCAAGGGCTATGTCGCGGCCGACAAGAACCGGCCCGAGGACGCCCCGATCGGGCTGATCCCGGTCGACTCGCTGTTCAGCCCGGTCAAGAAGGTGTCCTACAAGGTGGAGCCGACCCGCGAGGGCCAGGTGCTCGACTATGACAAGCTGACCCTGCAGATCGAGACCGACGGCTCGGTCGGCCCCGAGGACGCGCTGGCCTACGCCGCCCGCATCCTGCAGGACCAGCTGCAGACCTTCATCAACTTCGAGGAGCCGTCCGAGGGCCTGCGCCAGGACGAGGGCGAGGACCTGGAGTTCAACCCGCTTCTCCTGAAGAAGGTGGACGAGCTGGAACTGTCGGTGCGTTCGGCCAACTGCCTGAAGAACGACAACATCGTCTATATCGGCGATCTCATCCAGAAGACCGAGGCGGAGATGCTGCGCACGCCGAACTTCGGCCGCAAGTCGCTGAACGAGATCAAGGAAGTCCTGACCGGCATGGGCCTGCATCTGGGCATGGACGTGGTGGACTGGCCGCCCGACAATATCGAAGAGCTGGCCAAGAAATACGAGGACCAGTTCTAAGGACCTCGGACGATACGGGCCCCCGCGCCGCAAGGTGGAGAGGGGCCCCAAGGAGGCGGCCGTCAGACGTCGCCGGACAAAGCATAAAACCCGATTACGGAGATGAAAGATGAACCACGGAAAATCGCGGCGGAAGCTGAACCGCACCGCGTCCCACCGCCAGGCGATGCTGGCGAACATGGCCTGCTCGCTGATCGAGCATGAGCAGATCAAGACCACGCTGCCGAAGGCGAAGGAGCTGCGTCCCTATGTCGAGAAGCTGATCACGCTCGGCAAGCGCGGCGACCTGCACGCCCGCCGCAACGCGCTCAGCACCATCAAGCAGGAGCCGGCGGTCCAGAAGCTGTTCGGGGCTCTGGCCGAGCGCTACGCCGAGCGTCCGGGCGGCTACGCCCGCGTGCTGAAGGCGGGCTTCCGCTATGGCGACATGGCGCCCATGGCGATCATCGAGCTGGTCGACCGCGACCCGGACGCCAAGGGCGCCGGCGATCGCGCCCGCGTCGCCGCCGAGGAGGCGATGGCCGACGACGAGTGATCGGCGTCATCGCAGAGATTTCGGGAAAGCCCTCCGGTTCCGGGGGGCTTTTCGCGTTTCCGGCGGGATTTACTTTGGGCGGCCGCACGCGCCGCGGATAATATCGACTGATGGACACAGGAACCGATCCGATCGCCGACCCGCTGGCGCTTGATCCGCCCAGCGAGGCGGTCCGGCGGCTCGGCCGTTGGCTGATCGAGGAGACCTTGGGCGCGCCGCGCGTCGCGGAGGTGTTCCGGGAGACGGTGGCGCGCATGGTCCAGCTTGGACTGCGCATCGACCGCGCGCATATCGCCTATACAACCCTGCATCCACTGCACAGCGGTTCGGGCGCGACCTGGACCTCGGACAACGGGTTCCGTGAAGAGAACTACGCTTTTTCGCGTGATCCGGCGCAGTCGGGCTGGTTCCAGAGCCCGATCCGGCATCTGATCGAGCGCGACGTCCCCGAGATGCGCCGCTCGCTGGCGGGACCGGATGCGCAACTCGACTTTCCGATGCTGCTGGAGTTGGCCGCCGGCGGATTCTCCGACTATTTCGCCGTGCTGCGCCATTTCGACAGCTATCGCGCCAGTTCCGATCCCTCGTTCGTGAACGTCTCGGGCGGCAAAACGGGTGTGGCGCTGACCTGGGCGACGCGGGCGGAGGGCGGGTTCTCGGACGAAGAAATCGCCGCCATTCGCTGGTTGGCGGGACCGCTGGCGGTAATGACGAAAATGGCTGATCAGAGGGCCATCGCCGAGACCCTGGCGCAGTGCTATATCGGCCGTGAGGCCGGGCCGAGGGTGCTGGCGGGGGCCGTGCGCCGGGGCGATTTCGCCGAGACCGAGGCGGTCGTCTGGATGTCGGACCTGCGCGATTCGACGAAGCTGGCGGCCTCCTATCCGATCAGCCGCTGGATCCCGATGCTCAACGACTATCTCGACGCGACCGTGGGCGCCGTGGCGGCCGAGGGGGGTGAGCCGCTGACCTATATCGGCGACGGCGCGCTGGCGATCTTCTCGGTGGAGGAATTCGGCGCAGCAGGCGCGCGCAGCGCCGCGATCCGCGCGGCCAACCTCGCGTTTGCGCAGATGGCGGAGTTGAACGCCGCAAGGGAGGCCGAGGGCGAACCGGCCTTCCGCTGGGGGCTGGGCCTGCATGCGGGGCGGCTGGGCTATGGCGGCATTGGCGTGCCGGAGCGGCAGAGCTGGTCGGTGATCGGGCCGGTGGTGAATGAGGCGGCGCGTATCGAATCGCTGACCAAGGAGGTCGGAGAGCCGGTTCTGGCCAGCTCCGCCTTCGCCCAAGGGCTGAACCCGGCCTGGCGGTCGTGCGGATTTCATGCCCTGAAGGGCGTGGCGACGCCGATGGAGGTGTTCGCGCGACCTGCGTCGGGCGCGTGACGGCCCCTGCGCAGGACTTGCGCCGCGCCGCATCGCATCTATCTGCAAAAGCGCCTAGGTTCCGCAGAACGGGGACCCAGGCATGCGTCAAATTTTGAAAGCCGCCGCCGTCGCGGCCGCGCTCATCGCCGCCACCGGCGCGATGGCGGAAATCCGCGTCCCGTCCAGTCAGGCGGAGATCACGCTCTCTTTTGCGCCGGTGGTGAAATCCGCCGCGCCCGCGGTGGTGAACATCTACACCCGCAAGGTGGTGGAGCGCCGCCGCAGCCCGTTCGAAGGCGATCCGTTCTTCGAGCGCTTCTTCAAGGATTTCGGCTTCTCCGGCCCGTCGCGAAAGCGCATCGAGAATTCGCTCGGCTCCGGCGTGATCGTCGACCCGTCCGGCATCGTTGTGTCTAACAATCACGTGGTGGGCGGCGCCGACGAGATCACCGTCGTGCTGCCGGACCGGCGCGAATATGAGGCAGAGTTGCTGTTGGCGGACGCGCGCACCGACCTCGCCGTCCTGCACCTCAAAGGCGCGGAGGACCTGCCCGCGCTGAAGCTGCGGGACTCGGATACGCTGGAGGTGGGCGATCTGGTGCTGGCCATCGGCAACCCGTTCGGGGTCGGCCAGACGGTGACCAGCGGCATCATCTCGGCGCTGGAGCGGCCCGGCCTCGCCTCGCGCAAGCGCGGCGGCGGGGATGATACGGACGCGCGGCTGTTCATCCAGACCGACGCCGCGATCAACCCCGGCAATTCGGGCGGCGCGCTGGTCGACATGCGGGGCCGCCTGGTGGGGGTGAATACGGCGATCCTCTCCCGCTCCGGCGGGTCGAACGGCATCGGCTTCGCCATTCCGGCCAATCTGGTGGCGCGCGTGGTCGAGAGCGCCGAGGCCGGTGCGGATGAAGTTCGGCGCCCGTGGTCCGGCGTCGTCGCGCAGGTGGTGGATCAGGACCTCGCCTCGGGGCTGGGGTTGGCGCGGCCCACCGGGCTGATCCTGAAGGATTTGCACCCGCTCAGCCCCTTCGCCGAGGCAGGGTTAAAGGTGGGCGACGTGGTGACCGCGATCGATGGCGAGGAGATCGCCTCGCTGGCCGAACTGTCCTTCCGGCTGGAATCGCGGGCGTTGGGCGAGACCGCCAAGGTCGCGTATCTCAGGCGGGGCGAGGCGCGGGTGGCGGAGGTGGCCCTGACCCCCGCGCCCGAGGAGCCGCCCAGCGACCTGCGCAAACTGGAGGGGGTGGGGCCGCTGTCCGGCGCGGTGGTGGCGAATGTGAACCCGGCCGTGATCGAAAAGCTGGATCTGCCGCTGAATGCGGAGGGGGTGGCGGTGCTGTCCGTTTCGGGGCGCGCGCGCGCGAACAATCTTCGCCCCGGCGACGTGATCCGGGCGGTGAACGGCGCGGCGGTGTTCAGCAGCGAGGATCTCGACGCGCTGAACGCCGACATGCCCGGCCCGTGGGAGTTGCAGATCGACCGCGGCGACCGCTCCGGCACGCTGGCCGCGAAACGCTGAGGGGCGAGGGAATGTCCGCCGATCTGTTCGATGTCGCCGCTGTCGGCCCTGCGCCAGAAGGCGCGGGTTCCACACGACCGCTGGCGGATCGGCTGCGTCCCGCGAAGCTGTCGGATGTGGTGGGGCAAGACCATCTGCTGGCGGATGGCGCCCCGCTGGCGCGCATGGTGTCTGCGGGGCGGCTCAGCTCTCTGATCCTCTGGGGGCCGCCCGGGGTGGGCAAGACCACCATCGCCCGGCTGCTGGCCGACGCCACCGACCTTTCCTTCGTGCAGATCAGCGCGATCTTCACCGGGGTCGCGGACCTCAGGAAAGTGTTCGAGGCGGCCAAACTGCGCCGCACTCAGGGTCGCGCCACGCTGCTGTTCGTTGACGAGATTCACCGCTTCAACAAGGCCCAGCAGGACGGATTCCTGCCGCACATGGAGGACGGGACCATCGTGCTGGTGGGCGCGACGACCGAAAATCCCTCATTCGAACTGAACGCGGCGCTTCTCTCCCGCGCGCAGGTGCTGACGCTCAAGCGGCTGGACGAGGACGCGATGGCGCAGCTCCTGACCCGGGCCGAGGTGCTGGAGGGGCGCGACCTGCCGCTTACCCCGGACGGGCGCGCCGCGGTGGCCGAGATGGCCGATGGCGACGGGCGGACGCTGCTGAACCTCGCCGAGCAGCTGTTCGCGATCCCGGACGGCTCGCTGGACGGCCCGCTGGATGCGCGCGCCGCAGCAGAGCGCCTGACCCGCCGCGCCCCGGTCTACGACAAGACCGGCGATGGGCATTACAACCTGATCTCCGCCCTGCACAAGTCGGTGCGCGGCTCGGACCCGGACGCCGCGCTCTACTGGCTGGCGCGGATGCTGGAGGGCGGAGAGGACCCGCGCTACATCGCCCGGCGCGTGGTGCGCATGGCGGTGGAGGATATCGGCCTCGCAGACCCCGAGGCGGTGAAGCAGGCGCTGGCGGCGCGCGAGACCTATGATTTCCTTGGCTCGCCCGAGGGGGAGCTGGCGATTGCGCAGGCGGTGCTCTATCTGGCGCTGGCGCCGAAATCGAACGCCGCCTATGTCGCCTTCAAGCAGGCGATGAAAGCCGCGCGAGAGACGGGCTCGGAGCCGCCGCCGATGCATATCCTGAACGCGCCCACCAAGCTGATGAAAAGCCAGGGGGATGGCGCTGGCTATGAATACGATCACGATTCGCCCGACGCGGTGTCGGGCCAGAACTATTACCCAGAGAGGATGCGCCGCGGGGTCTATTACGCGCCGCCGGAGCGCGGCTT
>QKHF01000197.1 GCA_003250135.1 Paracoccaceae bacterium
GAGCCACACGTATCGAATGTATCCATTTTTTGCTGGCGTCGCGCGAAGGCTATTGGTCGAGACGAGTTTGTCGTTGGCTAGCCGGTCAGTCACTGCGTCCACCAAATCGCACAAATCGCGGTTCCGGCGAGGCATCCTCGTACTTGTCAGTTCTTCGGCGGAAAATGGCAGAAACGCCTCGCCCTCAATTCGGTCGCACAGCCGCTGCAGCTGATGGACATCGGCCGTGATCGGATCTGCCGCCGCTTGCGCAGCATGCATCATCAGTCCCAGCAACTCGCGCCACGAAATCATAATCAAGGAGTGGCGTTCATTAAGCGCACAGAATCTGACGCCGCCCAGAATCTTTTGCTCGCCCACCAACAAGCTATCAACTGATGCCCGTGCGGTGACTTCGCGCCAGAGGCGCTCAAGTCTAAGTTCGGGGACAACAAATAATAGAACCGCGCCGAAGGATTTCGGCAGCCTTCTGATATACGTGTTTGGCTGATTCTCGGTGAGCCCCGCGTAGAACTTACCTTCAATAATCGCGACTTCGCGATTGTTCTCGGCGAGACCTACTATGTCGGGGCGTTCCTGCGCCTCTCCGGTTTGTTCCGACCGATACCTGATGAGTATCGGCAATTCACAGCCAGTACGCGAAGCAAGTTGCCTGATTGTGCCGGCGCACGCCTCCGAACGATTCAATAGAAACGTGAGGCCCTCTGTGGCGATAAGTTCTTGCTGCTTGGAAAGACGCCCGCTCAGATGAGCCAATATCCCTGTTTCCATCAACTATCCGCCTTTCACTCGATAAGTGCTTTAGCTCAAACTCTTACTCAGCGCTCCGCCTCGAAGCCCAGCGTTTTCGGATCGAACTCGTAATGCGCGCCGCAGAACTGGCAGTCGGCGGTCAGCTTGCCGTCCTCATCGGTCATGTGGCCGATATCCTTGGCCGAGTACTGCGCCATCGCCGCCTCCACCCGCTCGGCCGAGCAGGTGCAGCCGAAGGTGATAGGCTGGGCCGGGTACGCCACCGGGGCTTCTTCGTGAAACAGCCGCACCAGCAGTCGCTCGGCGCTGACATGCGGACCCAGAAGCTCATGCGCCTCGACCGTCTCCAGCAGCAGCGTGGCGCGGCGCCAATTGTCCTCGCCATCGCCCATCGCGGCGATGTCCTCGCTGGTCATCAGCCCGTCCGGGCCCGAAGGCGCGTCCGGCGTGCGCACATGCTCGCCCGCGGCGGGCAGGTGCTGGACCATCACTCCGCCCGCGCGCCAGACCGACGGGCCGCCGGGGGCCGAAGCCTCGGCCGCCGTCACCGCGAAGCGGGTGGCGATCTGCTCGGACTGGGCGAAATAGGTTTCGGCGCAATCGGCCAGAGAGCTTCCGGCCAGCGGCGTGACGCCCTGATAGGGGGCCATGTCGCGGCCCTGATCGATCATCAGCCCGAACACGCCCTTGCCGAGCAGCGTGAAGGGATCGGGGGCGCTGGGCGGCGGCGCCTCTCGGTCATAACCCGCGTAGGCGCGTATGCGGGCGGGCTCGCCTTCGGCCTCCGGCGCGAAATAGTCGGTGGCGATCAGCCGGATCGGCCCGTCGCCGCGCACCTGCAGCGATAGCCGCCAGCGCAGCTTGAGCGTCTGTCCGATCAGCGCCGTCAGGAGCGCCGCCTCGGCCACCAGCGCCGCGACGCTGGGCGGATAGTCGTGCTGAGAGAGGATCGTCTCCAGCGACGCATCCAGCCGCGCCACCCGGCCGCGGATGTCGGCCCGCGCCAGCTGGAACGGCAGGATCGAGTCGTCGCTGGCGGAAGGAATCTGGGCGGTGTCGGTCATTCGGAGAGTCGCTTTCAATCTTGGGCCGGCGCGTTGTAGCTTGGCCGTCTCAGAGGTTCAATTCAGCGATCAGATAGTCTCCCATGCGCCGTTACGGAACCGCCCCCGTCCCCAGCCGCACGTATCGCGACCGTCCCGGCGCCTATGGCGTCCTGTGGCGCGACGGCGAGATGCTGCTGGTCGAGCACGACGGACAGATCCTGCTGCCGGGCGGCGGGATCGATCCTGGCGAGAGCCCCAGCCAGGCCCTGCATCGCGAGGTGTGGGAGGAGACTGGCTGGCGCATCGGCACGCCTCGCAAGCTGGGGAATTTCGTCCGTTATGGCTGGCTGCCGGATTACGGCTTTTGGGCCCGCAAGATCCAGCACGTATTCCTCGCCCGCCCGATCCGAGAGTTGGGTCCGCCGGTGGAGGTCGACCACACGCCGGTCTGGGCGAAGGCCGCCGACGCGCCCGGCCTGCTGACCGTGGAGGGCGAGCGCCGTCTCGCCGAAGCAGCACTCAGGTTTTTCATCTGACGCTTCGATGCTTTCGAGGACAGAGGGCCTAGTTCTCGACAATCAGGTCCGCGGGAAGACTCTCGTTGATCACCGTTCGACCGTTCGGCACGTCGTTTTCTTCGAGCTTGAACCTGATTTCCTGCGGCGACAGGTCATAACTCTCCCAACGTTGCGTGAGCCGGCGACGCAGCTCCTCTTCGGTTACGCTGAGATACACGGTCAGATCAAACAGCGGAGCGAGCGCGCTCCACGGCTCGCGATCGAGGAGGAGATAGTTCCCCTCGACGATGACCAGCCGGACTACGGAAGGAATGACTCGGGCCGCGGCGCGCGAAAGCTCGAGGTCGCGGTCGAAGACGGGAACGGCCACGGCGCCCTCGGACGAGTCCCGCAACCGCAAAAGCGTGGCGCGAAGTCCTCCGACATCGAATGTGTCCGGCGCGCCTTTCCAGCGCAGCCGCCCCTTCGTCCGAAGCACTGCGTCGTCGTAGTGGAACCCGTCCATTTGAAGGATGGCCG
>QKHF01000085.1 GCA_003250135.1 Paracoccaceae bacterium
AATGGGAGGGGAATCTGGATTGGTGCGACGCGTTCTTCTTCGCCGTCCCCGCCGACTTCCCGGTCGAGATCGTGCCAGAGGGCGAGGGGCTGATACTCGCCGACGCCTATCACGCCGAGATCATCCGCCCGGCCGTGGAGCGCAAGCTGGCCGCCGCCCGCCGCAAGGCCCAGACGCTGCGCCTCGCCCGCGCCGCCGCCGCACGGTTGAGGCGCGCCGAAGACCCCCGCGCCCGCGCGCTGGATGAACTGGACCTTTAGACTTTTTTCCGGCGCGCCGCGGGAAACAGGATGCACGCCGAGAATCCCGCCCCGGGCGCAGTGTCGATCTCCAGCGCGGCGCCGTTGGCCTCGGCGAAGCGCATCGCGATCGGCAGGCCCAGTCCCACACCTTTGGAGCCAGCGGCGGCTTTGGGACGGCCGAAGGGCTCAAGGGCCAGCTGAAGCTCCTCGGCCGACAGGCCGGGGCCGTCATCCGACACGCGGATCGACACATTGTCCGCCTCATCCGTCCGCACCGAGATGTCGACCGTTCGGCGCGCATGGGCGAGCGCGTTGGCGGCGAGGTTGCCGACCGCGCGGCGCATCTGGTCCGGATTGGCGGCGACGATTGAATCGGTCACGTCGGCCGAAATGCGTATCTCCACGTCCCAGCGCTCCGCCTCCATCGTTAGAAGGCGCGCCGTCTCTCGGGCGATCGCTGTCAGATCGGCGCGGGCGTCAGGGTCTGGCGCCGTCGCGCCGGGGGTCGCATAGGACAGCAGGTCCTCGGCCATGCGGGCTGCGAAACGGCCTGCGCTGATGATGTCCGCCAGATAGTCGCGGCGCGTCGCCTCGGGCATCGTCCCGCCGCTGGCGGAGATGAATTCGGCGAAACCGATGATGGCGGTCAGCGGCATGCGCAGGTCATGCGCCGCGCGGGCGAGAGGATGCTCGGCGCCGGCGTCTCCCGCGAGGTCGGGCGAGGATGCCGTCACTTCGATCAGAACGCCCGCGCCGCCGCCCTCCAGCGGCTGCAGGGTCGACTTGCAGAGTACCTGGCGGCCGAACACTGCGGTCGGGCCGCTCTCCGCTCGTCTGGCCGAGATAAGCAGGGCGTGGCAAGCGTTTGAGAGGGCCGCGATCGGGTCACAGGCGGGCAGGGGCGACTCGGTTGCAGAGACGCGGCGCCGGGCGAACAGCCTTTTGGCCGGGGCGTTCGCCCAAACCGCGATCTGGCGCGCCGGATCCCACAACCAGCTGGGCGCAGGGTCGAATCTCTCGGCGTCCCGCGCGCGCATTCTCGCCGGTCGCGCCGGTCAGCGGGTGCGGCGCGGCTTTCCACCGCGACCCGAAGCGCGCGCGCGTTTCGCCGCCGCGAAGATCTCCTCTGCGATTTCCTCGGCGTCCTCGGGGGTGAAATCCATCGGCAGCTCTATGCCATCGCTTTCGATGAAAATCCGGACCATCCCCGTATCCGTCGGACCGACCTGAAGGTTCGCTTCGACGTCGCTTTCGTTGTTGATGCCCATTAAGCAATCCGCTCCCTGCCTTCGTGCTACCCTGCGCGGGCTGTTCTCGCAAGCGTGGCCGCGTTTCGCGCGCGACGCCAGTTGCAAAATGGACCGCCGGGCGCTAGAGACGGCGCCACGCCGCCGACGTAGCTCAGTTGGTTAGAGCACTAGATTGTGGATCTAGGGGTCCCCCGTTCGAGCCGGGGCGTCGGTACCAATTCCTCACGCAGGTGAGAGCGCGCGCCCGGTCCCATACGGCCGGGCGCGTTGCGTTTGGGCGATGCTGGCTGCGCCGCACCCATTCGCAAGCCGTCTGCGTGCGGCGTTACAACTGCAGCTTGTGAAACATTCCTAACGTATCATTGAATTACAGTTATTTTCCGGCGCTCCGGGGACGTGGCACATTATCCCCTGAACGGCGGAGCTGCGGCCGGTCGATGAGTCCGTCCTCCCCCGCCGTGGCGTGTGTGACGAGGGGTTCGGCGTCAGACCTCGAACGGGCGCTCGGACTGGATTTGATACTGGAGAAGACGCAATGAGATTTTCGCTGGCCCTCGCTGCGCTTCTCGGCGCCGCTCTGGCGTTATTGGCCGAGGCCATCGCGGCCCCCCCGGTTCGCGCGCAGGACTGCGCGACCGAGACGCCCAAGGACGACATCAGGGGGCCGGAGGCGCAGGCGCTCTATGACTGCATTTCAGACTCGCTCTACAAAAGCTTTCAGGGGTCGGGCGTGAAAGAGGCGGCGGAGTACAGGGACTGGAGCTACGCCTCTACCTCTCCCTATCTGTCCGCCACGCATGGCAGCCGCTTCGTCGTCAATCTCATCAATGATATCGGCAAGAAGGCCTATCTCGATTTTCTGGATCAGGGGCTGAAAATGCCGGTCGGCACCATCGCGGCGAAGGAAAGCTTCACCATCGACAGGACCGGAAAGGTCAAGCGCGGCCCGCTCTTCTTCATGGAGAAGGCGGAGCGCGGCGCGCTGCCGGACACCAACGACTGGAAATACACGCTGATCCTGCCCAACGGCAAAGTCATGGGCGTCACCGGAACCGAGACGGGCGTCAAGGTGAAGTTCTGCCATGACTGCCATGCGGCGGTCGCAGACACGCAGGATTCGATGCTCTATCTGCCAGAGGAATACCGCGTCCAGCGCTGAGCCGTGGCGGCGGACTGCGATCAGGGCGCGGTTTCGGCCGCGCTCTCCCCACGTCTCGGAACGATCCGGTCCAGCAACTCCTCCAGTGCGGATTCGTCCTCGAACGCCATAACCACGGGCACGGTCGCCGCCTTTCCGCGGAACCAGGCTGGCATGCGCGCGGCGTCCTTCTCCGTCGTCACGCCTTTCAGCGCCGCCTCCGCCTCCATCCGCTTCAGCATCTGCGGCGCGAAGGGCGCATGGTCGGGAAACGCCACCTGATTGACGATCTCGGCGCCCAGAGAGCGCACGGTCTCGAAAAATTTCTCCGGTCGCCCGATCCCGGCGAAGGCGATCACCTTCGCGCCCTCCAGCGACAGACCGGTGGCGCGTGGTTGCAGCCGGGCGCGCAGTACCGGCGAGCCCTGCGGCAGGCCGGGTGTCGCGACCTCTCCCTCGCCGATCAACGCCACCGCGCTTGCGCGCGCGAGGCCTGTTTCGATGGGCTCGCGCAGCGGCCCGGCGGGGATGCAATAACCGTTGCCGAAGCCAGCCCCTCCGTCCACCACGACGATGGACAGATCCTTGGCGACGCCCGGGTTCTGGTGCCCGTCGTCGAGGGTGATCGCCTCCGCCCCGGCCTCCACCGCGGCTTTCGCCCCGGCGGCGCGGTCCTTGGCGACCCAAGTGGGCGCGATGGCGGCCAGCAGCAGCGGCTCATCCCCGACGCGGCCGGCGTCGTCGCGATGGATGTCGACCCGGTGCGGGCCTTCCTCGCGCCCGCCATGGCCGCGGGTGACGAAA
>QKHF01000304.1 GCA_003250135.1 Paracoccaceae bacterium
TGCGGGCGACGCCCGGCTCAAGGTCCACCAGAACCTCGCCTTCGCCGACAATCGGGTCCTTGAACTGGCTGATCTGATAGCCCTGCGGAAGGTCGGGATAGAAATAGTTCTTCCGATCGAACACCGAGCGGGTGTTGATCTGGGCCTTCAGGCCGAGCCCGGTGCGCACCGCCTGTTCGATGCAGAATTCGTTGATCACCGGCAGCATGCCCGGCATGGCGGCGTCGACGAGGGAGACGTTGGAGTTCGGCTCCGCCCCGAAGGCGGTGGAGGCGCCCGAGAACAGCTTGGACTTGGAGGCGACCTGAGCGTGCACCTCCATGCCGATCACGACCTCCCAGTCGCCCTTGGCGCCATGATAGGTCTTCGGCTTCGGCTCGGTATAGGCAAGCTCGGTCATCTCGGGTCCCGCTCAGCTTGGGAAGGCGTAACGCGGGGGTTCTAGGATGGCGCGCGGCGCGCGGCAAGAGCGCGAGTGGCGTTACGCGCGGCGATTGTTTTTCGGCGGTGCTCGGATACCTTCGCGCAGAGCGAAGTGACGGGCGAGGAGACAGGCATGATTCGAGCGATTGCAATGGGCGCGTTGGTGGCGCTGGCGGCGCTGGGCGGTTCGCAGGACGCGCGCGCCGGAGACGTGCTCGACCGGATCAAGGAGCGCGGCGAGATTCGCCTCGGTTTCCGCGAAAGCGCGCCGCCATTCTCGTTCCGCAGCGCCAACGGCGCGCCGACCGGGTTGGCGGTCTGGCTGTGTCAGGACTTGGCGCAGAGCATTCAGAAAAGCCTCGGGCTAGAAGACCTGAAGTTCACCTATGTGCCGGTGACCGCCGCCACGCGCTTCGAGGCGTTGCAGGCCGATGAGACGGATCTGCATTGCGGACCGGCCACGGCGACTCTGCAGCGGCGCGAGACGCTCGATTTCTCGATTCCCTATTTCATCGACGGCGCCAGCGCGGTGGTTATGGCGGATACGCCGGACGAACTTTCCGCGCTCAGCGGCGTTGGCGTCGGCGCTCTCAAGGGCACCACGACCGTGAAGGTCGCCGAACGGGTTCTGGCCGAGGAGGGGCTCGATGCGCCGCTGAAGCTCTATGACGACCACGTCGCCGGTCTGACCGCGCTGATCAATGGAGAGATCGGCGCCTATTTCGGCGATCAGGCGATCCTGATCTACCAACTGAGCCAGTTGCGCCCGGAGAAGAAGGTCAAACTCTCGCGCTCGCAATTCTCGTTCGAGCCCTATGCGCTGGCCATGAAGCGCGGCGAGAGCGACCTTCGGCTGGAGGTGGATCGCGCACTGAGCGAGATCTACCGCTCCGGCGCAATCCACTCTCATCTCGCCTCGGCCTTCGGCGACGCCGGGCTCAGCGAGTTCGCTCTGGCGCTCTACGTGCTGGCGGCGCTGCCGGAGTAGCGATCAGGCCTCGGGATAATAATCCCGCAGTTCCTCGCGCTCGCGCTCCAGCCTGCGCTGGTAGCGGGACTGGAGAAGGTCGACGACCACCAGCACGCCGATCGCGAAATAGAACGTGGTCTTGGCCATCGGCTCCACCGGGAAGCCGAAGAAGGCGAGGTGGGCGATATGGCCGCCTTCGCCCAGCAGGACGACGCCGACGATCAACAGGATGAAGAGGCCAAGCACCTCGTATTGCCGATTCCGTTGCAGGAATTCGGCCACGTGGTCGGCCAGCAGCATCATGGCGAGGCCCGAAATCAGGATCGCCGCCGCCAGAACCCAGAACACCTCGGTGATCGCCAGGGCGGACAGGATCGAATCGAAGGAGAAGACGAGGTTCATCAGCACGATCATGAAGATCACCTGACCCGCGGATTTGCGGGACGCGCCGTCGCCCTCATGCTCGATGTCACTGACGGCCAGCATGTGGCTGATTTCCTTGATCGCGGTGTAGATGATGAACACGCCGCCGCCGAGGAAGACGAGGGTGGCGAAATTGAACGAGCCTTCAACGATCCCCGTCAGATGCACCGAGAAGAACGGTTCCTGCAGCCGGGCGATCAGTTCGATCATCAGGAACAGCAGGACGATGCGCAGCGCGATGGCGATCATGATGCCGATGCGGCGCACGCGCACCTGATCGACGAGCGGCGCGCGTTTCGACTCGATCGAAATGTAGAGGAGGTTGTCGAAGCCAAGCACCGCCTGCAGGAAGACCAGCACGGCAAGATTGGCGAAATTCTCTATGGAGAGGAGTTCGGACATGGGTCTGCTCTGACATTCTGCGATTCTGTGGGGCGGAGAGGGCTCGCCGACCAGAGGGCCACAGCTTTCGCCGCAGCGCAACATGCGCGTGTCAGATCAATCCGTGACGATCGCGATAGGACGGGAAGGGACCCAGCGTCTTCGCCTCGTACACCCCGCGGGCGATGGCCCGCGCCACGCAGTCGGCGGCGAGCATGCCGATGCGGGCGACGTCGGCGATGGGGTCCGCCAGAGGCTGAACGCCGGTCGACAGCGAAAAGACCACGTCCCCATCCAGCGTCGTGTGCACGGGCCGGATGGCGCGGGCGATCCCGTCCTGCGCCATGATTGCGACCCGCTGGGCCTGCGCTTGCGTGAGCGCCGCGTCGGTGGCGACGACCGCGAGAGTGGTGTTGGCGCGCGCCTCGGTGGGGAAGGTCCAGTCAAGATCCTCGGGCGGACCCTTGGGGCGCTTGCCGCCGAACTCGGCCTCGCGCTCGAAGGGCCAGGACCAGAACGCGTCCGAGCCGGGGATGAGGACCGAGCCGTTCGGATTGACAGCCGCCAGCGCTCCCACCGTGATGCGGCGGCCGCCTCTCTCCCAAGTGATAGAGGCCGAGCCGAGACCGCCC
>QKHF01000033.1 GCA_003250135.1 Paracoccaceae bacterium
CGGCCCAGCTCTACGCCCATGTCTGGGGCATCTATTGCGACTGGTATCTGGAGTTCACCAAACCGCTTTTGCAGGGCGATGACGGCCCCGCGAAAGAGGAGACGCGGGCCACCGCCGCCTGGGCGCTGGACCAGTGCCTCGTGCTGCTGCATCCCATCATGCCCTTCGTCACCGAGGAGCTTTGGACGGTGCTGTCGGACGCGCGCGAAAAGCCGCTGATCCACACCGACTGGCCGGCCTACACGGCGGCCGAACTGGCGGACCCCGCGGCGGATGCCGAGATGAACTGGCTGGTGAAAGCGATCGAGGCGGTCCGTTCCGTCCGCGCCGAGATGAACGTGCCGCCGGGCGCGCAGATCCCGCTGGTCGTGGTCGAGGCGGACGAGGCGGCGAAGGCGAAGCTTTCCAGCGGTGACGCGCTCCTGAAGCGCCTCGCCCGGATCGACACCGTGACGGAAGCCGCCGAGGCCCCCAAGGGCGCGGTCACGCTGGCGGTCGAGGGCGCGACGCTCTGCCTGCCGCTGGCGGGCGTGATCGACGTCGCCGCCGAGAAGGCGCGGCTCGAAAAGGCGCTGGCCAAAGTGGAGAAGGAGATTGGCGGGCTGGAGAAGAAGCTCTCCAACGAGAACTTTCTCGCCAAGGCGCCGGAGGAGGTGGTCGCCGAGCAGCGCGAACGTCTCGTCGCCTCGCAGGCGGAAGCGGCGAAACTGTCAGCCGCCGCTGCTCGCGTCGCTGAGCTGGTGTGATCGCACGGCGCCGAGACCGAACAGCCGCCACGGCGACAGGACCAGCGCCAGAAGCGCCACCACGCTGACCGCGTCGATGGCGTAGAGCGTAAGAGCGTGATCGGCGTTGTAGAGCCAGAGTTGCGCGCCGCCGAGCGGCGCCTGCTCCGACCCGACCAGCGCGAGGGCTTGGCAGTTCACGCCGACATGCATCCCCATCGGCGCGGACAGCGAGCCAGTGCGCCAGACCAGAAGCGCGGCTATGACGCCCACCAGGAAGGTGATGCCGACGACCAGCAGATTGGTCGAAAACGGCACGCCGGGATTGAGATGCAGCAGGCCAAAAAACAGCGAGGGCGCCGCCGCCCAGACAATCGGGCTGCGCGACCAGGCCGCGAATTGCTGCAGCATGTAGCCGCGGAACAGCAACTCCTCCGCCGTGGCCTGAAAGAAGACCGCGACGACCACGGGGACGATCCAGACCGCCCAGGCGCTCAGGTCCATCCCGCTGCGGGCGGGGACGCCCACCAGGATCAGCGCCGCCGCCATCGAGAGCGCGAAGAACACCGCCGCCAGCCCGAACCCGGCCCAGAACTCACCCCATCTGATGCGGCGCTCAGGCGAGAACAGCGTTCGGAACGGTCGCTTGTGAAACAGCTTCAGCGACAGCCACACCCCGATCCAGACTCCCAGAAAGCTGGACAGGATCGCAATCAGCCCGGCGGGCGAGCCGCCGGTGAGGAACCCGTGGCTGCGCTCCAATGCATGAGCAGGCGGGATCTTGTTGACCAGGATGTCATAGGCGACGCTGCCCAGAAGCACGCCGACGGTCCACATCAGCCAGCAAAGCGTTGTGACGACGATTCCGCCGACCACGCGCCAGGCGCCGCGACGCATCTGCGCGGGCGCGACATAGCAGTCGAAGGAAGAAGGCGCGGCCATCCGGAGCTCCGTTAGGGGAACCTGCATGGGCGCCCCTGCGGCGCCGGTTGGCCGCACCCAATGCGATCAGAGCGGGCGCGTCAAGACTCGCCGCGCCGCTCGATATCGGTGAAATGCTCGGTCCGCGATCCGGCCTTGTCGCGCTGATGGCGTTTCAGCGCTTCCTCCTTGGGGTCGGGCGCGGCGGCGCCGCTTTCGCGGTCGTGCTTGACGAAATGCTCGGTCGCGCCGCCGTCATTCGGATCCTGCGGCTTTCGGAACAGCGGATTGTTGGACTCGGTCATGTGTTTCCTCCCGATTGCGCGCGTCAGTCTGCCTTTTTGACGCGCTGATTGTTGGGACGCGCGCCTCGCGTCCGCATTGATCCGTCTCAATATAGCTGCAATCCGCTGGAATCGCACGGGTCGCGCGGCTAGGGTCTCGCGCGATAAAAATACCGACTCGGCCAATGTCCGGGTTCCGAGATCAGGAGACGCCATCATGGACGCCCGCGCCTTCGACAAATCGAAGCTTCCCAGCCGCCATACGACCGAAGGGCCAGAGCGTGCGCCGCATCGGTCCTACTATTACGCGATGGGCCTGAGCGAGGAGGAGATCCACCGCCCCTTCGTCGGCGTCGCCACCGCCTGGAACGAGGCCGCGCCCTGCAACATCGCCCTGAACCGGCAGGCGCAGGCGGTGAAGGCGGGCGTGAAGGAGGCCGCGGGCACCCCGCGCGAATTCACTACCATCACCGTGACCGACGGCATCGCCATGGGGCATGAGGGCATGCGCTCCTCCCTCGTCAGCCGCGAGGTCATCGCCGACTCGGTGGAGCTGACCATGCGCGGCCACTGCTATGACGCGCTGGTCGGGCTGGCGGGCTGCGACAAGTCCCTGCCGGGCATGATGATGGCCATGGTGCGGCTCAACGTGCCCTCGGTGTTCCTCTATGGCGGGTCGATCCTGCCGGGCCGCCTGAACGGCAAAGACGTGACGGTGCAGGACGTGTTCGAGGCGGTCGGCCAGCATCAGGCGGGCAACATGTCCACCTGCGAGTTGGAGAAGCTGGAGGCGGTGGCCTGCCCTTCGGCCGGCGCCTGCGGCGGCCAGTTCACCGCCAACACCATGGCCTGCGTCAGCGAGGCGATCGGCCTCGCGCTTCTGAACTCCGCCGG
>QKHF01000181.1 GCA_003250135.1 Paracoccaceae bacterium
CTCGGTGCTGATGAACGCGATCCCGGCGCAGGTCGCGGGGGTCGAGCGGGTGATCATGTGCGCCCCCACCCCGGATGGCGCGGTCAATCCACTGGTGCTGCTGGCGGCGCGCCTGTCGGGCGTCGACATGGTTTATCGCATCGGCGGCGCGCAGGCGGTGGCGGCGATGGCCTACGGCACCAACACCATCAAGCCGGTCGACAAGATCACCGGCCCCGGCAACGCCTTCGTGGCGGCGGCCAAGCGGCGGGTCTTCGGACGAGTCGGCATCGACATGATCGCCGGCCCCTCCGAAATACTGGTGATCGCGGATTCCTCGGCCGACCCGGACTGGATCGCCGTCGACCTGATGAGCCAGGCCGAGCATGATGAGAGCGCGCAATCGATCCTGATCACCGACGACGGTGACCTGGCGGCTGAAGTCGGCCGCGCCGTCGAGCGCCTGCTGCAACGGCTGCAGCGCTCCGAGATCGCGGGCGCAAGCTGGCGTCAGAACGGCGCGCTGGTCGTAGCGAACGACATGGCCCACGCGGCGGAGCTGACCAACCGCATCGCGCCGGAGCATCTGGAGCTTTGCGTGGCGGACCCGGACGCGCTGATCCCCGAGATTCGCCACGCCGGCGCGATCTTCCTGGGCGCCCATACGCCCGAGGCGATCGGCGATTATGTCGGCGGGCCGAACCATGTGCTGCCGACGGCGCGCTCAGCGCGGTTTTCGTCCGGCCTCGGCGTGCTCGACTTCATGAAGCGCACCACGCTGCTGCGCGCCTCGCCGCAGGGCCTGGCCGCGATCGGCCCGGCGGCCGAGACGCTCGCGCAATCTGAAAGCCTGGAGGCGCATGGGCTGAGCGTGCGCCGCCGCCTGGACGCCGCGGAGGGCTGAGGGATGGGGGAAGGCGGAACTCGGCTGGTCCGGATCGTGGTCGACTCCGACACGGCGCCGCGCACGCCGGAGATGGAGCAGGAGCAGCGCGTCGCCATCTTCGAGATCGTCGACGAGCATCACTTCGATATCGCGGACGCGCCGGGCGAGATGGCGCTGCACGTGAAGCCAGGCGGCGAGTCGGTGACCTTCTCGGCCACGGCGCCCGACGCGGACCAGCCCACCGCCGCGTTCGATCTGCATATCGGTCCGTTCGAGCCGATGATCCGCGACTATCACGCCATCTGCGCCGCCTATTTCGACGCGGTGCGCCGCCTGCCGGTCAGCCGGATCGAGGCGATCGACGAGGGCCGCCGGGCGATCCACAGCACCGCGGGCGAAAAGCTGGTCGAAGCGCTTGAGCCCTTCGCCAAACTCGACGCAAAGACCGGGCGCAGGCTGTTCTCTCTGATCTCCACGCTTTACTGAGCCGGACAGAGCCTTACCGGCGCGTCCGCCCCTTGCATTTCAGGCAAAGAGGCGCGATGTTCCGCGCCGCCGCCGTCCGGATGCGCCGGGCGGCGCTTGTCGTAGACCACTTCGGAGACAGCATGGCCAAGGAAGAGACCCTCGAGTTCCCCGGTGTCGTGACCGAGCTTCTGCCCAACGCGACCTTCCGGGTGAAGCTTGAGAACGGCCATGAGATCATCGCCCACACCGCGGGCAAGATGCGCAAGAACCGCATCCGCGTGCTGGCGGGCGACAAGGTGCAGGTCGAGATGACGCCCTATGACCTGACCAAGGGCCGCATCACCTATCGCTTTAAATAAGGACCCGGCGCAGATGCGCCTGATCCTCGGCTCAGCCTCGCCGCGCCGGCTTGAGCTTCTGGCGCAGATCGGCGTCGTCCCGGACGCCGTGATTCCGGCCGAGATCGACGAGACCCCCCTGAAGGACGAGCTTCCCCGCGCCCATGCGGACCGGCTGGCCGCCGCCAAGGCCGAGGTCATCGCCGCCATGCCGGAAGCGCAAGGCGCGCTGGTGCTGACCGCCGACACGGTGGTCTCTCTTGGCCGGCGCATCCTCGGCAAACCTCAAGACGAGGGCGAGGCGCGGCGCTTTCTTTCCATATTGTCCGGCCGCCGCCACCGGGTGACGACCGGCGTGGCGCTGAAGAGCGCGGATCATCTCTGGACCCGCCGCGTTGAGACGCATGTGCGCTTCAAGCGCCTCTCGGACGCCGAACTCGACGCCTATGTCGCCAGCGGGGAATGGCGCGGCAAGGCGGGCGGTTACGCCATTCAGGGCCGCGCCGCCGCCTTCGTCCCCGCGATCAATGGCAGCTATTCGAACGTGGTCGGCCTGCCGCTGGCCGAGGTCGCCGGATTGCTGAAAGGCGCCGGATACGAGGGCGTCGCATGAAGGGCCGCGTGGTTCTGCTGGACGAACGCAACGGCCGCCGGATCGCCGCGCTGCTGCAGGACGGACGGCTGGAGGATTTGCTGATCGCCCCGCGCGAAGGCGACCAGATCCCGCTCCCCGGCGCGATCTACGCGGTCAGGATCGACCGCATGGTTCCCAATCAGAACGCCGCTTTCGCCCAACTGGGCGGACAGACCGGCTATCTGAGAGACGCGCGCGAACTCAAGCCAGGCAATACGACTCTGGCGCAGGTGCTCGCCTATGCCGAGCCGGGCAAGGCCGCGCCGCTGACCCGCCGCCTGATGCTGAAAAGCCGGTACGCGCTGCTGACGCCGGGCGCGCCGGGGATCAACGTCGCGCGCTCGGTGCGCGACACCGACGAAAAGGCCCGGCTGCGCGCCATCGCCGAGGATGCGCTGGAGGAAGCCGGGCTGACCGCCAACGCTGAGACCGGCCCCGAAGTCGGCATAGTTCTGCGCTCGGCCGCTGAAGGCGCCGAGGCGGACGAGGTGATGGACGATATCATCGACCTC
>QKHF01000036.1 GCA_003250135.1 Paracoccaceae bacterium
AAGGTCGTCACATTCGACCATCACCAGCTCGGCGGCGTCCTTGGCCTGATCCAGCGTCTCGGCGATCACCATGGCGACCGGCTCGCCCACATACCGCACGCGGCCGCTCGCGAGGATGGGTCGCCTTGGGCGCACGCTCATGCTCCCGTCGCGGTTCGGCACGCGCCCGCCGCTGAGATCGTTGGAGATCGCCGCGTCGAGATCGGCGCCGGTCAGCACCGCCAACACGCCGGGCGCCGCCTTCGCGTCTTCAACATCAACCGAGGCGAGGTCGGCATGGGCGACGGTCGAGCGCACGAACACCGCCCGCGCCAACCCCACCCGCGTCAGATCATCGACATAGGTCCCGCCGCCGGTCAGGAAGCGCGCATCCTCGACACGGCGCACTGGCTGGCTGGTTCCGAATTTCGTCATGGACTCGCTCTCGGCTCACAAACGTCGCGACGCCGACAACGATATCCCGCGCAACGCGCTTGTCGAGGAGTCGCGCCTATCCCGCCCGGTCCAGAAACTCGGAAACCGCGGCGAGGAACGGCTCCGGCTGCTCGGCGTGCAGCCAGTGCCCGGCGTTCGCGACTGTCTCCAACATGGCGACCGGGAACTGCGCCTGAATCGCCGTCCAGGCGGAATCGGGCACATAGTCCGATGTCGCGCCGCGGATAAACAGCGTCGGCCCTTCGAACCGGCCGGTCGCGAGGGGCGCCGGCCAGTCGACCACGCTCTTCAGGTTGGCCGACAGCGCGTCCAGATTCACCCGCCAGAAGAACTTGCCGCCTTCGGTCGCCAGGTTCTGAAGCAGGAAGGCGCGAATGCCCGGATCGGGAACCGCCGCGGCGATCATCGGCTCGGCCTCTTTCCGGCGCGTGAGCGACCCGACATCGACCGCCCGCATGGCTGCGATGAAATCCTCGTGGCTGTGCTGATAGACGATGGGCGCCATATCGGCGACGACCAGATTTCGCACCATCCGCGGCGCGGTCAGCGCCACCGCCATCGCCGCCTTGCCGCCCATGGAATGGCCCAGCACGTCGGCCCGTCCCCCGGCGCGAGCCTCGATCACCGCCTCCAGATCCTCGGCCATCGAGGCGTAATCGTGCCGCGGGTCCCAGGGGGATTCGCCGTGATTGCGCATATCCACGGTCAACACGCGCCGGTTGGTCGCCAGCCGCTTGCCCAGCGTCGCCCAGTTCTTGCGCGAGCCCAGAAGACCGTGCGCGATCACCAGTGGCGGCTGCGTCGCGGTCTCGGCCGCCGGAAATTCGGTGAACGCCAGATCAACCGCCATGGAAAAGCTCCTTCGAAATCTTGCCGTCGCGCTCGGCGATCATGTTGGCCAGCAGGTCAGCCATCGCCTTGCCATCGCGCCCCGGCGTCGCGCCGCCGACGGCGAAGCGCTTGCCGATCCGCCACCAGAGGCCCGGCGACCAGCCGCGCGGCGCGGACGTCTTCAGCCGCACCAGAAACCCCTTGCTGGGCCGGAAGGCCATCAATCCCGCGTCTACCCGGTCGACCTCCGACAGGGCGCACAACAGGTCCCCGTCGTCGTCATAAAAGCCATCCTTCGTCAGGACGACCGCCGAGCCCTTCGCCTGGAGGACCGCGTAGGCGAGCCACAGGCACCCGGCGGCGGCGAGGGTCAGCAGGATGGTCTTCAGGCCCGAATCCACCCCGACGCCGAACACCGACCACAGGACGCCGGCGGCCATGGCGATCAGAAGGGCGATGACCGTCTTGCGCAACCACTCCGGACGCCGGATGGCGGCCAGCGGTTCACCCGGCACGTTCTTTGTGAAATCGGTCACGCTGCGATCCTCGAAGCCTCGCCGCGAAAATCGGCGCCAAGGCCGGATAGCACGCCGGGGCTCGGACCTCAAAGGCGGCGCTGCGCCTCAGAGGTCGAACCGGCCCTGCTCCACGTTCTTGTCCAGCTTTTCGGCGGGAAACACGCGCCCGTTCATCACGCCCCAAACCCCGGGCTCCAGAAGCTGGGCCGCGACCACCGCGCCGCCCAGATTGAACTCCCCGTCCGAACCCGCCAGAGAGAAGGGCCGCATCGCCCCGGTCATAACCACGGTCTTGTCTGGCGCCCGGCCCACGAGCAGGCGCGCGGTCTCTCCCATCGTGCCGGTGCCGTGGGTCACGATCACCGCCGGCTCGGGCGCCTCCGCGACCGCCTTTGCGATCGCCTCACGATCAGCGTCATCGAAATAGAGGCTGTCCTTCAGCATCAGCAGCTTCACGGTCGGGAAGTAGCAGCGCCCGATCCGCAGCATCTCGGGAATATGGGTCGCGCCATCCAGAGAGAACGCCAGCCCCTCGCTGCGCATGTCATGCACCTTGTCGATGGTGCCGCCGGTCACGATGATCCTGACATCCTTCATCACGCCCACCCCAGAAATGCGTCTGCGCCCATCTTAGACTTCATCTGCTTCGCAGCCATAGCATAACCGCCTGCTGCGCCATCGACGAAATGCATATGGTCGGCGCGGCGGTAGTCCGGCACGAGGCAAGTGACGATGGCCTTGTCCTGCCGATGCAGTCCGAACCGGCAGCGGCCCTCGTCCTCGGCGCGGGTCAGCAAGGCCTCAAGGCGGTCCGCGGTCTCACTCCGGCAGTCGGCGGTCAGCTTCAGGGCGTCGTCGTATTTTCGCACGTCCGAGTTCGCCGCCAATTCGCGCTTGTACGCCCTTGGCTTCAGACCGCCCGCCGCTATCCCGGTCGAAAACAGCGCCCTCGAGATCATGGTCTGTTTTCGGGCGACCTTCAGGGCGCCGCCGCAGGCCGACTGGGCGTCCGGCTCCAACTCGGTCCAGGC
>QKHF01000267.1 GCA_003250135.1 Paracoccaceae bacterium
GACGCCGGCGCTCTTCATCGAGAACATCTCGCTGCCGCCCGAGGTCGAGAAGGCGCTGGACCGGCGCACCTCCATGGGCGTGGTCGGCGATCTGCGCAAATACGCCCAGTTCCAGTCGGCCGAGGCCATGCGCGCCGCCGCCGAGAACCCTGGAACGGGCGGCGCCGGCGTCGGAATGGGCATGGGGGCCGGGATGGGCATGGCGATGGCGAACCAGATGGCCAACATCTGGGCGCAGCCCTCGGCCGCCGCCCAGAATGCCTCGGCGGGCGCGACCCCACCGCCCCCGCCGCCGCCCGAGCGCGTCTGGCATGTCGCGGAGAACGGCGAGACCAAGGGCCCGTTCAGCCGCGCCTCGCTGGGCCGTCAGGCGCAGTCCGGCTCGCTGACCCGCGAGACGCTGGTCTGGAGCGCCGGCATGCAGGGCTGGACCAGGGCGGGCGATCTGGCGGAGTTGGCGGACCTCTTCACCGTCGCGCCGCCGCCGCCCCCGCCCCCCGCCTGATGCGATGACCGAGCCCGGCTTCGAGAGCCTCGAGGACGCGCCGCCCCCGCAGGAGGATGAGCGGTTTCCCTGCGCCCAGTGCGGCGCGCAGCTGCGCTTTCGCCCCGGCGCCGCGGCGCTGATCTGCGATCATTGCGGATTCGAGAACGAGATCGCGGGCGCGGAGTCCGGCCCCTGGGGCGGCGAGACCATCCGAGAACTCGACTACGAAACCGCCATCGCCGACCGGCTGGACGCGGCGGAGCAGGAGGAGACCCGCACCGCCCATTGCGAGGCCTGCGGCGCGGATGTGGAGTTCGATCCGGCGGTGCACGCCGCGGAATGCCCGTTCTGCGCCGCGCCTCTGGTCGTCGACACTGGCGCCAACCGGCACATCAAGCCGAAGGGCGTCGCTCCATTCCAACTGAACGAGGGAGAGGCGCGCGAAGCCATGCGCCGGTGGCTGGGCGCGCTCTGGTTCGCACCATCCGAACTGAAGGACTACGCCCGCGCGGGCCGGCCGATGCAGGGCGTTTACGTGCCCTACTGGACCTTCGACGCCGATACGGAGACCGCCTATTCCGGCATGCGCGGCGACGTCTACTATGTCACGCAGTACGTGACAGTCATGCAGAACGGAAAGTCGAAACGCGTTCCCCGGCAGGTGCCGAAAATCCGCTGGACGCCGCGCTCGGGTCGGGTAAAGCGCTGGTTCGACGACGTGCTGGTGCTGGCCTCTCGCGCACTGCCGAAGCGCTACACCGATCGGCTGGCGCCCTGGGACCTGGCGGCGCTGCAGCCCTATCGCCCCGACTATCTGGCCGGGTTCCGGGCGGAGGCCTATACCGTGCAGCTGGAGGAGGGCTTCGTCGAGGCCCGCGAGATCATGAACCGGGTGATCGAGCGCGACGTGCGCTTCGACATCGGCGGCGACCGCCAGCAGATCCACCAGATGCGCACGAAGCTGGACGCCGTCACCTTCAAGCACATCCTGCTGCCGGTCTGGATGGCGGCCTACAAGTATCGGGGCGAGACCTATCGCTTCGTGGTCAACGGCCAGACCGGCGCAGTGCAGGGAGAGCGGCCCTATTCGCGGTGGAAGATCGCGTTCGCCATCCTCGCCGGGCTGCTCGCGGCCGCGGCCGTCGGCTATCTGGTCGCCACCAACCAGTAGGCCGTGGCCTGCGACAGGTTGCGCGGAAAAATTCTAAGCCCTTGGCGCTTTCGCCGGGCGGCTGCTAGGCTCTGGCGACGAGGCGACGACCAGGGAAAGCGAGGGCGTTCATGAATATGTACCAGCTGTTTATCGAGGCGCAGAAAGGCGCGGCGATGAACAACTTCGGCGCCATGTATGGCCTGACGCCGACCCAGACCCGCGCGCTGGTCGAGGCGTACCTGCCGGCCTTCTCTCAGGGCCTCAGCCGCAAGGCGCATGACCCGTTCGATTTCGCGGCCTTCATGCGCGACAACACCACTCCGGCTATGCAGCGCATTTACGACGCCATGACGCCCGAGACGGTGGACCCGGCCAAGCAGGCCGGCGAGCAACTGATGAAGCAAATCTTCAGCCCGGAGGCGCCGGCGCGCATGGCCGAGGCGGCGTCAAAGGCGGCAGGCGTGCCGCAGGCGACCGCGCAGGAGTTCATGGCCCCCTTTGCGGCCACGCTGGCGGGCGGCATGCAGACGCACATGGCGCAGATCCCCGGACTGCATGAATGGATCGACGCCTTCAACGCTCAGCGCGAGGCGGAGCTGGCCTCCCAGACCAAGGCGCGCAAGATCAAAGAGCTCAAGCGCGAGATCAAGGAGCAGGAGCGGATCGAGCGCGAGGCGAAGGAGCGGATGCAGGCGCCGCGGCGCTCGGTCGAGCAGATGGGCGACATGATGAAGGCCTGGACCGTGGCCGCGATGGGAACGAACCCGTTCCTGTCGATGCTGGACCACGGCCAGATTCCGGAGCCTGAGGAAGAGCCGATGCCCGAGGCCCCGGAGGAGGAGCGCCATCCGATGGCCGCATTCTTCGACCTGTTCGACCCGGGCGTGCCAACCAAGGCCGAGGAGGCCGTGGTCGACGCCGTCGCCGAGGATGTCGACGACGACGAGGACGAGGACGACGAGCGGAGCTGAACCGCCGTTCTAGGCCTCGACAGGCGCCATCAGTTCCGGCGCGTCATGGCGGGCGGCGTTCACCGCCCGGTCCACCGGGTAACAGGCCAGCAGGTTGTCTGGCGCCGGGCGCATCAACCGCGCCGCGCCCTTGCCCTCTTCCCCCAGCCACAGCCCGTAGTCATCGGGCGGGATCACCACCGGCATGCGATGATGCAGGGGTTTCAGGGTCTCATTGGCGTCGCAAGTGACGATGGCGGTGGTAGCGATCTCCGCCGCCGTCGCCGGATCGCGCCACACCTGCCAGACTCCGGCGAAGGCGAGCGGCGCATTCCGTCCCGGCGCATGGATGAAAAACGGCTCCTTGCCCTTGCCGGCGCTGGCTCGCCACTCGTAGAACCCGTCCGCCGGGATCAGGCAGCGCCGGGCGCGGCACGCCTCGCGAAACGCGGGCTTCTCATGCAGCGTCTCCGCCCGCGCATTGATCAGGAGCGGCCCGTCGTTGAGCGACTTGGCCCAGTGCGGAACGAAGCCCCAGCGCAGCCGGTCCAGAACCCGGCCGCCGGCTTCATCCAGCCGCACCGCCAGGATTCCCTGCGTCGGGCAGATATTGTAGCGCGGCCCTTCATCGGCCAGTCCCGCGACCGGCTGGGCGGAGAAATGCTCGACGACCGCGCTTTGCGGCGTGGTCAAGGCGAAGCGCCCGCACATGGCCCTGCCTCCTGACGCGCCCTCAGCGCATGCGGATGATGCGGTCGTCGACGCCGGGCGCATAGGGCCCGCCCTGCAGATAGCGCGTGACGACCTCGGCCAGAGTAGGCCCGAAATCGTAGGCGTCGGTCGCGTTCTCGGCGAGGACCAGATAGCCGTCCCCGCCGGCCCGCATGAAGCTGTTGGCGGCGACGCCATAGGTCGCCTCGAGGTCGATATTCTCCCACGCCCCGTTGCGATGGACCTGCACCGCGCGGATGCGCCCCTCGCCCGGCGGTTTCGACGGCGACCACGCATAGCGGATCCCCGCGACCTGCGGGAACCGCCCGCTCAGGTTCTCCACCTGGCTGACGCCGTTCTCCAGCGCCGCGACCACCTCAGCGCCCGTCAGTTTGAAAGTCGACAGCGAGTTGCCGAAGGGCAGAACCGTCAGCACGTCGCCGCGGGTCACCTCGCCCGCCGCCAAGGGCGCGCGCAGCCCGCCGCCGTTCTGGATCGCAATCTCCACGCCCTGGGGCCGGGCCGCCTCCAGCATCGCCTCGGCGACCAGCACGCCCATGGCGCAAATCTCGGCGCGGCAGATGTCTGGATCGGCGGAGACGTCGCCCGCGACCGCGCCCACCACCTCGGAATTCAGCGCATCCAGCGGCTGGGCCAGTTCGGCGACGCGCGCCGCCACGGCCGCATCCTCGGGGATGGCGCTGTCCATGATCAGCGGCTCGCCATAGGCCGCCGTGACCGCGCCGGTCCCGTCCCACTCGACATTCAGCCCGCCCAGGAACTTGCCATAGGCGTAGGCCTGCACGATGGCGACCTCCGACCCGTCCGGCCCCGTCACCATGGTCGGATAGGGGCCTTTGGCGGCGGGATCGAAGTTCGAGAGATAGGTGTTGTCGTGCCCGCCGACGATCACGTCGATCCCGGCCACCTTCGCGGCGATCTCCTTGTCCACGTCATAGCCGGAATGCGAGAGGACGACGATCTTGTTCACCCCCTGCTTGGCCAGCGCGGCCACCTCGGCGTTCAGCGCAGGGATCGGGTCGGAGAACTTCACGTTGGGCCCGGCCGAGGAACTTGTTCCCGTATGGGCCGGGGCGATCCCGATCAGCCCGACGCGCGCCCCGCCCTTGGGGATCACGACCGAGGGTTTCAGCACCGGCGCCAGCGCCGGCTCGGCGGAGACGTCGGCGTTGGCCAGAAGCACCGGGAAATCGACCGCGTCCATGAAGCCGCGCAGAACCTGAGGCCCGTCGTCGAACTCGTGATTGCCGACCGTCATGGCGTCGTAGCCAAGCCGGTTCATCATCTCCGCCGCCGCCTTGCCCTTATAGTAGGTGTAGAACAGCGAGCCTTGGAACTGGTCGCCGCCATCCAGCAGCAGCACATGCCCGCCGGAGCCTTCGATCGCGGCGCGCTGGGTGTCGATGGCGCTGGCCAGCCGCGCCGAGCCGCCGAAGCACTCGGGCGCCGGCGGGGCCGCTGCCTCTGCGTCGCCTTCAGTCTCCCCCTCCGCCGCAGGCTGGGCCGGAGTTGGATCGCAGGTCGCGTTGCGCGCGTCGATCGGCTGGATGCGGCTGTGAAAATCATTGGTGTGCAGGATGGTAAGCGACAGCGGCGTCACATCGGGCTGGCCGGCGCAACCCGCCAGCATCGCAACCATTGCGCCCGCCGCAGCCGTGCTGAATTTTCTCATCCGTCCCATCCTCATTTCGCGCCCCGACACAGAGTCCCGAAAAACCGCGCAAATTTAGGGCCGCGCCAAAGCGCAGTCGAGCCAGAACGACAGGTTTTCAGGAGATGGGGGAAAGGCGCGCCGGGCCGCGCTGGGCCCGGCGCGGATCGCTTATTCGTCGCGCAGGTCCGAGCGGACCTTGACGTAGGAGCCGGGCGCCGCCTCGATCGCGCCCAGCGTGGCGCCGGGCTCGCGGGCCGGGATCATGTCGCCCGACCGCTCGCCCAGCCACTCGGCCCAATCCGGCCACCAGCTGCCGTCGGTCTCGGTGGTCTTCTCGGCCCAGTCCTCCAGCGTGTCGCCGGCCAGGCCCTTCTTGGTCCAGTACTGGTATTTGTTGCCGGCCGGCGGGTTGATGATCCCCGCGATGTGGCCCGAGCCGCCAAGGATGAATTTCAGCGGTTTGGAGCTCAGCTTCTTCGCGCCGCGGAAAGCCGAATCCGGCGGCGCGATGTGATCTTCCTTGGCCGCCACGTGATAGGTGGGCGTGGTGACCTTGCCGAGGTCCAGCTTGACGCCATCCACCTCCATCTCGCCATTCGACAGCGCGTTGTCGATATAGAAGCGCTTCAGATAGAAGCGGTGCACCTGGGCCGGCATGCAGGTGCTGTCGGAGTTCCAGTACAAGAGATCGAACGGGAACGGGTCCTTGCCCAGATAGTAGTTCTGGATCACGAAGCTCCAGATCAGATCGTTCGAGCGCAGCATGTTGAAGACGTTCGCCATGCTCTCGGCGGTCAGGTAGCCCTGCTCGTCCATCTTCTCGCCGATCGCGTCCAGCGTGCCCTCGTCGACGAAGACCTGCAGCTCGCCCGGGTCGGAGAAATCGAGCTGGGTGGTGAAGAACGTGGCGGAGTTGGCGCGCTTGTCGCCGGTGGCCGCCATATAGGCCAGGGTCGAGCCGACCATGGTGCCGCCGATGCAGTAGCCGACCATGTTGACCTTGTCTTCGCCGGTCTCCTCCAGCACCTTCTCGACCGCGGTCAGCACGCCCTTCTTCATGTAGCTGCCCCAGGTCTCATCCCGCTGGTTTTCATTCGGGTTGATCCAGGACAGGACGAAGACGGTGAAGCCCTGCGCCACCAGCCATTTGATCATCGACTTCTTCTCGTTGAGGTCGAGGATGTAGAACTTGTTGATCCAGGGCGGCACGAACAGCACCGGTTTGGCCCGCACCTTATCGGTGGTGGGCGAGAACTGGATCAGCTGGATGATGTCGTTCTGGAAAACCACCTGGCCCGGCGTGGTGGCCATGTTCTCGCCGACCTTGAACGCGTCCATGTCGGTCTGGCTGATCTTCAGCTTGCCCTTGCCGCGCTCCAGATCCTTCAGGATGTTGTCCAGGCCGCGGACGAGGTTCTCGCCCTTTTCGGTGATGGTGGCGCGGATCACTTCCGGGTTGGTGGCGATGAAGTTGGTCGGCGCGATCGCCTCGACGAAGGCGCGGGCGAAGAAATCGACTTTCTTCCGGTCGCGCTCATCCAGTTCTCCGATGTTGCGCACCGTGTCCATGATCCAGTTCGAGGTCAGCAGATAGGACTGCTTGACGTAGTCGAACACAGCGTTCTCCGACCACTCCGGGTCCTTGAAGCGCCTGTCGCCGCGCTCCGGCTCGATCATCGGCTCCGCGCCGCTTGCGCCCCAGGCGCTCAGATAGGCCCGGCGCCATAGCTCGCCCTGCGCCATCCAGTACTTGACCCCCGCCTCGGCGACCTGCTTGGGGTGGTTCATCATGGTGGTCGCCAGCTCGGTGAAGGCCGGCATGGCGTTCAGCGGATCCGCCTGTAGCGGCGTGTCGTCCAGCGTGTTGCGAGACAGGAACGTCTTCCAGATTTCCTGGGAGCGCTCGGCGACGCGCCCCATGTTGGTCGCGAACTCCACGGCGTCCTGCACCTTGTCCTTCGCGCTCGCCGATGTTTGTTCAGCCATAAATCCCTCCCTCAGGGCGTAATGTCCGAGTGGCGCTTCGCGCCTTTTGCGACTTGGACGGCCTCTTTAAAACATTATTACCGGCCGTGTCAGCTAGCCACTTGCTCATCGAGCGTGATAACCACGAAACGAGCCTTTCGCAGGAGGACCAGATGTCGCCGTCCAGATCGCCAATCACGCTTCGCGGATTCGCTTTGACGCTCGCCGCCGCGGCGGCGCTGTCGGGCTGCGCCGCGCGCGACGCGATGGACCGGCACGCGGAGCTGGAGGATCCCTGGGTGGAAAGCCAGCCCTATCCGCGCCTTGTGGACGCGCCCGAGACCCCGCTTCCCGGCGAGTATACCCCCGCGACGCCCGATCCTGCGCAGGGGAAGGCGGTGATTGACGAGCTTGGCCCCGCAGCGGAGGAAAATACGATCCGCGGCGCCGCATTGTCGGGACAATAAGCGCGCGCGCAGCGCTCCTCGCACGCTGTCACTCCCTGAAGAGCCTGATATAAGGCGGCGGTCCCGGCGTCCGAGCCCGGCGCCGCCCGCACCTTGAAAGTCACGCCATGTCTGAAGATTTCTACCGCATCAAACGCCTGCCGCCTTACGTCTTCGCCGAGGTCAACCGGCTGAAGGCGGCCTATCGCGCAGAGGGCATGGACATCATCGATTTCGGCATGGGCAACCCCGACATCGACACCCCCAGCCACATCGTCGAGAAGCTGATCGAGACGGTAAAGAAGCCGCGCACCCATCGCTATTCGGCCTCCAAGGGCATTCCCGGCCTGCGCCGCGCCCAGGCGGGCTATTACGAGCGGCGCTTCGGCGTGAAGCTGAACCCCGAGACAGAGGTGGTCGCCACGCTCGGCTCGAAGGAGGGGCTCGCCAACCTCGCCATGGCGATCACCGCGCCGGGCGACGTGATGCTGACGCCCAACCCCAGCTACCCGATCCACCCCTACGGCTTCATCATCGCCGGGGGCGCGCTGCACCACATCCCGGCGCTGCACGACGGGCGATTCGACCCCGAGCGGTATCTGGGCGCGGTCTATGACGCGATTCACCAGCTGGTGCCGGCGCCGGTGGCGATCGTGGTCAACTTCCCCTCGAACCCGACGGCGCAGGTCTGCGATCTGGACTTTTACCGGGAGCTGATCGCGCTCTGCAAAGAGCATGGCGTCTGGGTGCTGTCCGACCTCGCCTACGCCGAGATCTATTTCGACGACAATCCGCCGCCCTCGATCCTGCAGGTTCCCGGAGCGAAGGACGTGGCGGTGGAGTTCACCTCCATGTCGAAGACCTACTCCATGCCCGGCTGGCGCATGGGCTTCGCCGTGGGCAACGAGCGGCTGATCAACGCGCTGACCCGGATCAAGTCCTATCTCGACTATGGCGCCTTCACGCCGATCCAGGTGGCCGCCGCCGCGGCGCTCAACGGTCCGGACGACTGCATCGCCGAGATCCGCGGCATCTACAAATCCCGCCGCGACGTGCTGGTCGAAGCGATGGGCCGCGCGGGCTGGGACATCCCGCCTCCGCCCGCCACCATGTTCGCCTGGGCGCCGGTGCCCGAGCCGTTCCGCGCGCTCGGCTCCATGGAGTTCTCGAAGATCCTGCTGAAGGAGGCGGAGGTCGCGGTCGCGCCCGGCGTCGGCTTCGGCGAGTATGGCGAGGGCTATGTGCGCCTTGGCCTGGTGGAGAACGAACAGCGCATCCGGCAAGCGGCGCGCAACGTCAAGCGCGTGATGCAGAACGCCGACGAGATCCTGTCGCGCTATACGCAGCTCAACCCTCGCGACGGCGATTGAGCGCCCGGCCCGACGACAAGTTTGGAGACTTCCGAGAAATGACCGAACCTTTCCGCATCGCCGTCGCCGGCCTCGGCACCGTCGGCGCCGGCGTCGTCAAGATCGTGCAGAAACATGGGGATCTGATCGCCGCCCGCGCGGGGCGTCGGATCGAGATCACCGCCGTCTCCGCCCGCAACCGCACTCGGGACCGCGGCGTGGACCTTTCCGCCTACGACTGGGAGGACGACGCCGCCGCCATGGCTGCGCGGGGCGACGTCGACTGCGTGGTCGAGGTGATCGGCGGATCGGACGGCCCCGCCAAGGCGGCGCTGGAGCGCGCGCTCGGCGCGGGACGCCATGCGGTGACCGCCAACAAGGCGCTGATCGCCCATCATGGTCAGGCGCTTGGGGCGCTGGCCGACGCGAACGGCGCCGCGCTGCGCTTCGAGGCGGCGGTCGCCGGCGGCATCCCGATCCTCAAGGCGCTGGGCGAAGGCCTGGCGGCCAACCGGGTGAACCGCGTCTATGGCGTCCTGAACGGCACCTGCAACTACATCCTGACCGAGATGGAGAAGACCCACCGGGCCTATGAGGACGTGCTGGCCGAGGCGCAGAAGCTGGGCTACGCCGAAGCCGATCCCAGCTTCGACGTGGGCGGGATCGACGCCGCGCACAAACTGGCGATCCTCGCCGCGCTGGCCTTCGGCATGGAGGTCGATTTCGCCTCCGTCGCCGTCGAGGGGATCGAGCGGATCAATCTGAAGGACATCGAGTTCGCCGCCGATCTCGGCTATCGCATCAAGCTGCTGGGCGTGGCCGATTTCGACGGCGAGGGCGTCGAGCAGCGCGTGCAGCCCTGCATGGTTCCCGCGGACTCCACCATCGGCGCGCTGGACGGCGTGACCAACGCGGTGGTCTGCGAAGGCGATTTCGTCGGCAAGACCGTGTTCGAGGGACCGGGCGCCGGCGAAGGGCCGACCGCCTCGGCGATCATGGCCGACGTGATCGACATCGCCCGCGGCGCCCGCACCCCCGCCTTCGGCGTTCCCACCGCGGCGCTGGCCCGGATCGCGCCGCAGACCGAGGGCGCGCATCCGGCCGAATACTATCTGCGATTCCACCTGCAGGACGCGCCGGGCGTGCTGGCGAAGGTCACCGCCGCGCTGGGCGCGGAAGGCGTCTCGATCCATCGCATGCGCCAGTATGGCGAGGAGAATGGCGGCGCGCCGGTGCTGATCGTCACCCATGACGCGGGGCGCGGCGCGATCGACCGCGCGCTCGCCGTGATCGCCGAACTGGAAGTCTCGCTGGCCCAACCGGTGGCCGTTCGCATAGAAAAAACCTGACGCCGCACGCGCAGGAATTCGGGAGGAGTTAATATGGGCGACGACGCGACACAGACCGATTTCAAGGACCGGATGCTGTCCTTGGGCTTAGCGCGTGTGTCCGAGGCCGCCGCGATCGCGTCTGCCCGCCTGATCGGACGCGGCGACGAGAAGGCCGCGGATCAGGCCGCAGTCGACGCCATGCGCACGCAACTGAATATGCTGAACATCGCGGGCACCATCGTGATCGGCGAGGGCGAGCGGGACGAGGCGCCGATGCTCTATATCGGCGAGGAGGTCGGCACCGGAGAAGGCGACAAGGTCGACATCGCGCTCGACCCGCTCGAGGGCACCACCCTGACCGCCAAGGCGATGCCCAATGCGCTGGCGGTGATCGCCATGGGTCCGCGCGGGTCCATGCTGCACGCCCCCGACGTCTATATGGACAAGCTGGCCATCGGACCAGGCTATCCCGAAGGCGTCGTTTCTCTGGAGGCCGACCCAGCGGACAACGTAAAGGAACTGGCCCGGGC
>QKHF01000213.1 GCA_003250135.1 Paracoccaceae bacterium
CCGGTCGGCAAGATCGCCCCCGAAGGCGATGCGCGCCATCTCGACCGAGTCCGCCGCGCGCTCGCCCGCCGTCACCGACCCCATGAACGGTTTGTCGCTCCAGCGCAGATGCGCGTAGACCATGTCGAGGTGGCGCTTGGCGACGGGGATGTCGACCGGCTCGCAGACCGTCCCGCCGCTGTGGTGGAGATGCGTCGACAGATAGGCGAGCTTCACGAAATTTTCGAAATCCGCGAGCGTCGCATAGCGTCGTCCCCGGTCGAGGTCATGAACGAACGGAGAGCCGTAATTCGGCGCGAACACAGTGGCGTCGCCGCCGATCTGCACGTTGCGCGCCGGGTTCCTTGCGTGCTGCGTATAGACCGCCGGCGCGCTCGCCTGCACGATCTGGCGGCACAGGCCGCGGGGAAAGCGGACGCGGGTGCCGTCCACTTCGGCGCCCGCCGCCCGGAACCGCTCGATGGCCGACGGCGCGTCGCGGATTTCGACGCCGACGCGCTCCAGGATCAGATCGGCGTTCTGCTCCAGAAGCTCAAGCCCCTCGTCGCTGACGATCTCGAACGGTTTCAGCTTGCGCGTCAGGAACGCCGCCGCCGCCACATCCGCGCCGCCGCGCTTCGCCCGGCGCGCCTCGCGGCCGCCGCCCCGGCGTCCATGCCGTCCGCCGGCGCCCGTCTCTTCTGTGTCCGCCATCGCCAACCGTACCGCTCCCCTAGGCCCGCCGCCGGCGGCCTTCGCGCCGCCCGCGCGCGCCCTCGCCGACCGCCGCGTCCGGATCGCGGTTCGCCCGAATCCATGCGACGCAGTCGCGGTCGGTCCCCATCAGCACGTTGGCGGCCATGACGCCGGTTTTCGGCTCCGCGTGCAAGGGATTCATGATCGCCGACGTCATCCCTGCGCCGATCGCCATCGACAGGAAACCGCCCGTGATCGCGTGCCGGTTCGGCAGGCCGAAGCTGACATTCGAGGCGCCGCAGGTGGTGTTGACCTTCAGCTCTTCCCGCAAACGGCGGATCAGGCTGAAGGCCTGCCGCCCCGCCGTTCCCATCGCGCCGATCGGCATGACCAGAGGATCGACGACGACATCCGCCGCCGGGATGCCGTGATCGGCGGCGCGCTCGACGATCCGCTTGGCGACGGCGAACCGCACGTCCGGATCCTCGGAAATCCCCGTCTCGTCATTCGAGATCGCCACCACCGCCGCGCCGTGGCGCGCGACGAGGGGCAGCACGCGCTCCATGACCTCGCTCTCGCCGGTCACCGAGTTCACCAGCGGCTTGCCATGATAGACGGCGAGCCCGGCCTCCAGCGCTTCGATGATCGAGGAGTCGATGGAGAGCGGAACGTCCGTGATGCTCTGAACCAGCTGGACCGCGCGAGCGAGAAGCGCGGGCTCGTCAGCCAGCGGGATGCCGGCGTTGACGTCCAGCATCTGCGCGCCGGCTTCAACCTGAGCCAGAGCGTCCGCCTCCACCCGGCTGAAATCGCCCGCCTTCATCTCGGCGGCGAGCAGCTTGCGCCCGGTGGGATTGATCCGCTCGCCGATCATGACGAACGGCCGGTCGAAACCGATCACCACCTCGCGGCGCGCCGAACTCAGGACAGTATCAGTCATATTCGCGCCTCCCCGAGGCGATGAGAGCAAGGACTGAAGATAGAAGCAGGCGGTCCATCGGATTCGTCGCTAGTGGATTGCAGCCGCCGAGGATGATCGCCGGGCCGCGACAAGGTGCTTCGCCATCTCGACAGCGATCGCCGCATCCCGGCAGTATCCGTCGGCGCCGACCGCCTGGCCGAACTCCTCGTTGAGCGGCGCGCCGCCCACCAGGACGATGTATTTCGACCTCAATTCCTTCTGGTTCAGCGTGTCGATGACCGTCTTCATGTAAGGCATGGTCGTCGTCAGAAGCGCCGACAGGCCCAGAATGTCGGGCCGGTGCGCCTCGAGCGCGGCGAGGTATTTATCGACGTCGCAGTTGATCCCGATATCGAAGACTTCGAACCCGGCGCCCTCCAGCATCATGGCGACGAGGTTCTTGCCAATGTCGTGGATATCACCCTTCACCGTCCCGATCACCACCTTGCCGATGGGCTCGGCGCCGGTCTCGGCCAGAAGCGGGCGCAGCACCGCCATCCCCGCCTTCATCGCGTTCGCGGACAGCAGCACCTCCGGCACGAACAGAATGCCGTCGCGAAAGTCGATGCCGACGATCCGCATCCCTTCGACAAGCGCGTCGGCCAGAACGCGGTCGGCCGCCCAGCCGCGATCGAGCAGGATGCTCGTGCCCTCGACGATCTCGTCCGCAAGGCCGTCATAAAGGTCGTCATGCATCTGCGTGACGAGTTCATCGTCCGGCAATTCGGCGAGGTCGAAATCTTCTTCGTCTGTCATCCCACAAAATCCACGATGCGAACCATGAACCGTATGGTGGAACGCTAACGATAGGCGGCACGATTCGTCACGAAAAAACTCGCGTGAAGACGCGCCTAGCGGCCTGTTTTGATGTGTTTTTGCACCGGTTTCCGGCGGGACCGGTCAGTTGTCCTGATCGCGGCGCCCGGCGAGACGGTTGGTGATGCGCCGCGCCGCCGATTTCACGATCTCGGCGATCTCATCTTTGCGGTCGCTGTCGGGAAACCTGTAGGACGGTCCGTGGACATGGACGGCCGCAATCGCCGCTCCCGCCGGACTGAAGATCGGCGCCGCAACGCTGTTCAGGCCTTCCGACATCTCCTCGTAAACCCAGATGGCGCCGTCGCGTTGACATGCCTCGAGACGAGCGGCGACGAGATCGAGATCGGGATCGGTGACGGATTTTTTCGTCCATCGCTTGAGCGGGCCGGCAAGGAATTCCGACCGGGCTTGCGGCGAGGCGTGAGCCATCAGGACAAGGCCCGAGGAGACGACATGGGCGTCGACTTTCTCGCCGGTCCAGTCGCGGATCTGGACCGCATGATCGCCATCGACCTGATCGTAGTAATAAACTTCATTCCCCTCGAGCATGCCGAGCCCCGCAGCCTCGCCAGTCTCCGCGACGAGATCCACGAGATAGGGGCGCACGATGGCGATGAGGTTTCGCCCCGGACTGGCCGCCGAGGACAGATCGACAATCAACTCGCCAAGACCATAAACGCCCGCCGGCTCGCTCTGTTCGACCGCGCCCACTTCCACGAGCGTCGACAGGAGGCGCGACACGGTGCTTTTCGGCAGTTCCGTTCGTTCGGCGATCTCGGAAACGCTCGCAGGGCCGAGGGAAAGGCTCTGAAGCACCGAGAACGCCCGGCGGACCGACTGAATTGACGACATACGCTGATCACCTCCGGCGACAGCCATACACAAAAGCCGGACGGGCTCCAACCGGCGGTGGTGGGTAGACGCGAACTCGTCTCAGTCCCTGCGCGACGCCAGAATCTTGGGTGATATGGCCATTTCCCACTCGAGAAGGCCCATGCCCTCGATAAAACCAACTGAGATCACTCGCCCGCTCGGTATTCGTTATCAGCTGCGCGGAGTTCGGCCGGGTCGAGGCGCCCGTCCTCGTTTGCGTCGACCGTCATGAAGGCGAACCCGTAGGCGCCGAAGAAGCGAATTGTTTTCGCGGTCGTCTGTCCTGTGTCCGCCATCGCGTCCACGAAGACCCTGAATTCAGCGGGGGTCAGGTTCTGGTCCTCGTTGAGGTCGGCGCTGAGGAAGGCGTCGATCTCCGCCGCCGTAGGATTGAGATCCTGCGCTATAGCCCAGCCACTGAAACCGGTCGCGCAAAGCGCCATGGCGGCTGTGCGAATTGCCCTACTCCGCCGCATAAGGCGCCCTTAACGTAAACACCGTTCCCTCGCCCGGCTTGGACCGGACCGACAGCGGCAGCCCTTCCGCCGCCGCCAGCTCGAAGCAGATGGAGAGGCCGAGGCCGGTCCCCTCCGACTGCGCGCCCTTCCTGTAGGCGTCCCTGAACGCGGCGATTTCCGCAGTACTCATCCCGACGCCCGTGTCGCAGACGACAATGTCGAGCCCGTCGGGGCGGCGGCGCGCGCCCAGCAGCACCCGCCCAGCTGTCGTATATTTCACCGCGTTCGAGACGAGGTTGCTGACAATCCGCATCGCCGCCATCACCGGCGCTGTGGTCTGGGCCGAGCAACC
>QKHF01000174.1 GCA_003250135.1 Paracoccaceae bacterium
GGCGGCGAGCAGGGCGGCGGCGCATACGGCCAGCGGCGTCCGGGGGACAAGCGGGGGCATTTCCATCTGAGAATCCTTGGTTTCGTCGATTGCGAAAGCGTCCGCGCCGCCGGATCCTCGCCATATGGGTTGGGGGCGAGACAATGGCGCGACGCCAGACGGTTCTCACCCTCCAGCGGTTAACAAAGGCTTAATTGCGCGTGTGGGCGGCGCGCCTCGGATGGTCAGCTCTTTCCGCTGACCGCGGCCTCCGCGAAGGTCGCCATGCCGGAATGGCAGGCGAGGGCGCTTTTCAGGATATTGATCGCCAGCGCGGCGCCGGAGCCTTCGCCGAGGCGGAGGCCAAGATCGAGGATCGGCTCCATTTGAAGCGCATCCAGCAGTTTGCCATGCGCCGCCTCGGCCGAGCGATGTCCGGCGACGCAGTGGGCGAGGGCGCCCGGCGCGGCCGTCTCCAGCACGGCGGCGGCGGCCGTTCCGATGAACCCGTCCAAAATCACCGGGATGTGCTGCGCGCGGGCGGCGGCGATGGCGCCGGCGATGGCGGCCAGTTCCCGCCCGCCAAGGCGGCGCAGCGCCTCCAGCGGGTCGGCCAGAGCCTCTCCGTGAAGGGCGAGGCCCGCGTCGATCACTCGGGCCTTCAGCGCCACCCCGTCGTCATCCAGCCCGGTCCCGCGCCCGGCCCAGTCAGCGCCCGTCCCGCCGAACAGTGCGGCGGAGAGCGCCGCGGCCGAGGTGGTGTTGCCGATTCCCATCTCGCCACAGACCAGAAGGTCGGCGCCGGGATCGACCGCTTCCCAGCCCAAGGCGAGGGCGGCGGCGAACTCCGCCTCGCTCATCGCCGGCGCCTGGGTGAAATCGTCGGTCGGGTTGTCAAGCTGCAGGGCGTGCACGGTCAGCCGCGCCCCCGCCGCGTCGCAAAGCTGGTTGATCGCCGCGCCGCCCACCTGGAAATTCGCCACCATCTGCGACGTCACCTCGGCAGGGTAAGCCGAGACGCCCTGCGCGACCACGCCATGATTGCCCGCGAAGACGACGGCCTGCGGGCGCTCGATGCGCGCGCGCGGGTCCGCCCGCCAGCCGCAATACCAGATGGCCAGCGCCTCCAGCCGCCCAAGCGCCCCGGCGGGCTTGGTGAGTTGGGCGTTGCGGGCCTCGGCCGCGGCGATGGCGTCGGCGTCCGGGCCGGGCGCATCGGCGAGACAGGCGCGGAATTCTTCGATGGTCTGAAACGGCACTTGCATTGAAGACCTTTAGCTTGGGCACGAGCGGGGATAGCCTCCGCCGAAGGATTTGCAAAGCGGCGAACGAGCGAATGGCGGCGGATGGGACGCAAGGCGGGGCTGGGGGCGAGCAGGCGCCGATAAGGGCGTTCGACCTTCCGGTCGCCTTCTCGCTGCTGACGCGCCTCCCGATTCCGCTGGATCACGCGCGCGCGGCTGAGCGAATGGCGGCCGCGGTCTGGGCCTATCCGCTGGTCGGCGCCGCGCTCGGCGCGGTGGTCGCATTCGTTCTGATCGGCCTGATTGCCGTGGGGGTCCCGGCTCCGCTTTCGGCGCTGATCGCGACCGCCGCCGGCGTTCTGGCGACCGGCGCGATGCACGAGGACGGGCTGGCCGATTGCGCCGACGGAATCGGCGGCGGCTGGAATCGCGAGCAGCGGCTGGAGATCATGAAGGACTCCGCCACCGGCGCGTACGGAGGATTGGCGCTGATATTCGCGGTTCTCGCTCGGGTCGCCGCGCTGTCCATGTTGGCGACCTATTCGCCCGCCACCGTCCTGGCGGTGCTGGCGGTGGCCGGGGCAGCGTCCCGCGCTCCACTAGGGGCGATCATGCGGTGGCTCCCCAATGCGCGCGCGGCTCTGGGCGCGGAGCAGGCTGGCCTGTCCGCCTCGGTCGGGCGGCCGCCCGCAGCCTCGGCCGGTCTCGCGCTTGGGCTGGGCCTCGCCATCGCCGGGGCGCTTTTCGGCTGGCAGGGGCTCGCTTTGGCGTTCGCCGCATTCCTCGCCGCAGGCGCAATGGCCTGGATCGCGTGGCGCAAATTGGGCGGGCAGACCGGCGACGTGCTGGGCGCCGCGCAGGTGCTGGCCGAGATCGCGGCGCTGACGGCGGTCTTCATCGTTGTGTGAGGCGCGCAAGAAAAAGGGCCGCGTCCAAAGACGCGGCCCCGATTGCTTCAGCGGCTCCGCCGGTCAGGCGGCGCGCTTGATCAGCGTCTCTTCCACAGTCTCGGCGGCCTTGCTTTCGTCGATCGACTGCACGGCCGCAACCTCGCGGGTCAGACGCTCGAACGCCGCTTCATAGAGCTGACGTTCGGAATAGGACTGCTCCGGCTGGTCTTCAGCCCGGTGCAGGTCGCGCACGACCTCGGCGATCGAGATCAGGTCGCCCGAATTGATCTTCTGCTCGTATTCCTGCGCGCGGCGGGACCACATGGCGCGCTTCACGCGCGCACGGCCCTTCAGCGTATCCATCGCCTTGCCGACGATGTCCGGCGAGGACAAGTTGCGCATGCCGGTGGACGACGCCTTGGCCGTCGGCACCCGCAGGGTCATCTTGTCTTTTTCGAACGAGATCACGAAGAGTTCGAGCTTCATGCCCGCCACTTCCTGCTCTTCGATCGACACGATCTTGCCGACGCCATGCGCCGGGTAGACCACATAGTCGTTCGCCCGGAATTCGCTCCGCTTATCGGTTTTCTTCGCCATTCCGCTCCAATCTCTTCTCATCAGCGCTCCGGCGCCTTACCCAAAGGCGACGCGGGCGACAAAAACCCTCCCCCGCCGAAGCAGGTTTGGGAATCCTCACTCGAACTGCGCAATCTCCCGTCGCCCAAATCTCAAATTTTCGGGCGTATGTAGGCGGCCTCTGTTTCTGAGAACGCCGTCCTCCACGGGCGGCACTTGTACGTTGTGAACCTAATATAACAAAGTTTTGCGCGATTTCCACGTGCCGCAGTGCAAAACGAACGAGTCAACCCCGATTCCCACGGAATCTTGAGCGACAACGCATTCAAAACTTGGAATTTGCCTGCAATTCGCCGCAGTCCCGCCTGAACCAACGCCCTTAAGCGCCTCATTTCGCGCTCCGAACGCCGAATCAGGCAGGGTGATTCTGGGGTTGATTCGGGTCAGTCGCCCTCGCCGGGCGCTTCCGAGAAGTACTTCTCAAACTTGCCGGACTCGCCGTCATATTTCTCCGCCTCGGCCATCGGGTCCTTCTGAGCGGTGATATTCGGCCAGATTTCGGCGTATTTGGCGTTGATTTCGAGCCATTTCTCCAACCCCGGCTCGGTGTCCGGCCGGATCGCGTCGGCCGGGCATTCAGGCTCGCAAACGCCGCAGTCGATGCATTCGTCGGGGTGAATGACGAGCATGTTCTCGCCTTCATAGAAGCAATCGACGGGGCAGACCTCGACGCAGTCGGTGTATTTGCACCGGATGCAGTTGTCGTTGACGATATAGGTCATGGCCTGGGCCTCGCTCGAAATGGACTGCAGGACGGCCCGATTCCGCCTGCCGCATCGCAGCAGGTTATTATGGATCGCGGGCCAGTTGATCAAGCATCGAAGCGGTGAAGTTTGTCGCGCGCGCGTCGCTCGCGCTTGCTGGGCGGCGGCCCGGGCTCGATCTGCGCGCCCTCCGGCGCCGGCGATTTCGCGGGCGCAGGGGGTGAGAGGTCCTCGTACAGCCCCTGCGCCTCCGCCGCCGGGCCGCGGCGCGCGCCGACGTCCAGAATGCGAACCACCCGCACCCGGCCGTGAATGGCGACCGTCAGCACGTCGCCGGGCTTCACGGACGCGCTGGGCTTGGCCGCGCGGATACCGTTCACGCGCAGCTTGCCGTCGCTGATGACCCTGGCGGCCAGGGTGCGCGTCTTCACGAGGCGTGCGTGCCAGAGCCACTTGTCGGCCCGGATCGAGGCGGATGCTTTGAGCTCCGCGCCGCTCACGTCTTGTCTTTGAGTTGCTGGAGCACAGCAAACGGGTTGTCAGGATCGATCTTCTTTTCACGCCGCGGCGGCGCAGCGGCGTATTCGCGGGGCTTGCCCCCGAACTTCTCGCCCTTGCCGCCTTTGCGGTCGTGCTTGCGGGGCTTGCCGCCGTCCTTGCGCTGGCGCTGGCCGTCGCCATGGTTGCGCTTTTCGCCGCCATCCGCGCCTTTCGGGCGGCCGCGGCCCTCGCCTCGGGGCCGGCGGGGGCGAGGAGCGTAGGCGAAGGTGTAGAAGACTTCGATCTCGGGTTCGCCCTGCGGTGCGGCTGTTTCGGGCGTCCCAGACGCTTCAGGCGCATCTGTGGTGGGTTCGGACGCCGTCTCAGCGGCTTCAGTCGGCGTCACCGCGTCGCTCGCCTCGCTCGCGGGCGCCTCCTCGACCGGCGCCTCTGCAGCAGCGACTTCCGTCCCAGCGCCTGTCTCAGTCTCAGTCTCGGGAGCGACAGCGTCCGGTGCGGCTTCCGCGGTCGACTCACCCTCAGTCCCGGTCGCTTCTACGGCCGGCGTCTCGACCTTCGCCGCCTTCGCCCGTTCCCCGCGCTCCGCCTTGTAGCCGAGACCCGTCATCAGCTCGGCGAACTGGTCCAGCGTGCAGCCGGTGATCGACAGCATGTCCGCCGTCGCCTCGAATCCGCCGCGCGTGTCCATCGGCCGGATCATGTCGGCCAGCCGCTCCAGCATGTCGATGCGGATGGCGCGCGTTCCGGCCAGCCGGTACCCGGCGCGTTCGTAATAACCTTCGGGCGCGCCCGGAACCTCGGCGATGGTGACGAGACCCGGGGGCGGGGGGCTGGGAATTTCGTCCAGCTTCTCGGCCAATCCCCACAGCACGATGCGGAACCGGGTCGGCGCGGGTTTCAGAAGCGCGGGCATGAAGATGGTGTGCTGGCCAAAGCGGACGCCATGCTTGCGCAGCAGCCCGCGCGCGTCCTGATCCAGCGATTTGACGTCGGACGCGGCCTCGGCGCGCGGCAGCACGCCCAGACGCTCGACGAGCCGGAAGGCGACGCCTCGGGCGAGGCCGGTGACAGCCTCGTCGTCGCGCAGCGAGGTCAGCGGCTCGAACAGGGCGGCGATGCGGCGGTTGATCCAATGGCCGAGGCGGCGCTCCACCTTCTCGCGCACGCCCTGGTCGACATCGTCCTCGACGAACGGGATCACGCGCGGGTTCAGCGGGTCGTCGCCGGCCTCGAGCCGGCCCACGGCGGCGTCGCCCCACATCAATCCGCCCTGCTCGGTCAGATCGATCTCGGTGTCTGGACTGTTGTAGAACCGGTCGGCGCGCCGGGCGAATTCCGCCTGCAGCGCTTGCAGCGAGGCGCTCTCCAACTTGCGCGCTTCGGCCGATCCTGCGCCGTCGACGCTGAACCGGAACCCATTCAGACGACCGACGAGCTCACCCTCGATGGTCACCTCGCCACGTTCGTTCACCTCGGCCACGAGGCTCTCCTTCTGTTTCAGCCGCCGCATCAGGATGCTGGTGCGGCGGTCGACGAATCTTTGCGTCAGCCGATCGTGCAGCGCGTCGGACAGCCTGTCCTCCACGTCGCGCGTGCGGCCTCGCCAGGTTTCGGGGTCGTCCAGCCAGCGCCCCCGGTTCGAGACGTAAGTCCAAGTGCGGATATAGGCGAGCCGCTTCGAAAGCGCATCGATGTCGCCATCCACGCGGTCCAGCCTGCGAACCTGAGCCTCCATCCAGTCCGGGGGTATAACCGCCGATTCGGACAGGAGGAACTCGTAAATGCGGCGACTGAGGGCGGCGTGGTCGGAAGCCAGCGTTTTTCGGAAGTCCGGAATCTGGCAGACGTCCCACAAAAGCCGCACCGCCGCGCCGCCTCGGGCGCGATCCTTGATGTCGGAATCGGCCCAGAGCGCGCGCAGCGTCAACACGTCGTCGGCCTCTCGCGCGCGGGTCAGGCCGCGGGCGGGGGGCGCGGCTTCCAGACTGGCCAGCAGCGCGGCGACGGTTCCGAACTCCAGCCGGTGGTTGCGCCATTGCAGCAGGCGCACCGGCGGATAGCGGTGGTTCTCGACGGCGTCGACGACATCGGGGTCCAGCGCGCCTGCCTCGCCTGTCACGCCGAAGGTCCCGTCGTTCATGTGGCGTCCGGCGCGCCCGGCGATCTGGCCGATCTCCTGCGCTTCCAGCGGGCGCATGCGGCGGCCGTCGAACTTGGAGAGCCCGGCGAAGGCGACGTGCTTGACGTCGAGGTTCAGCCCCATGCCGATCGCGTCGGTCGCCACCAGATGGTCGACGTCGCCATTTTGGTAAAGCGCGACCTGCGCGTTGCGGGTGCGGGGGCTGAGCGCGCCCATCACCACCGCGGCGCCGCCCTTCTGGCGCCGGATTAGCTCGGCGATGGCGTAGACCGAGTCGGCCGAGAAGGCGACCACGGCGGAGCGCCCCGGCAGGCGGGAGATCTTCTTCGAACCCGCGTAGGAAAGGGTGGAGAAGCGCGGCCGGGTCAGGAAGCGCGCTTGCGGGATCAGCGCCTGAATGCGCCCGCGCATGGTCTCGGCGCCCAGGAACAGCGTCTCTGAACGCCCGCGCGCGCGCAGCAGCCGGTCGGTGAAGACATGGCCGCGATCCGGGTCGGCGCAGAGCTGGATCTCGTCCACCGCCAGAAACTCGGGCCCAAGGTCCAGCGGCATGGATTCGACCGTGCAGCAGTAATACCGCGCGTCTTTCGGGACGATCTTCTCCTCGCCGGTGATCAGCGCGACCTCGCGCGGGCCGCGCAGCGCGACGATGCGGTCATAGACCTCGCGCGCCAGAAGCCGCAGCGGAAAGCCGATAACGCCGGTCCTGTGGCCCAGCATCCGCTCGACCGCGTAATGGGTCTTGCCGGTGTTGGTCGGCCCCAGAACGGCGATGACCGACGACCCGCCCGCGGCGATGGCGTCGTCGCCGGGCGCGCGCTGCGATAGGGCGGTGGCCGCGTCGCTGGTCATAAGGGGCTGCACTTTCGTCATACTCACGCCGCGGAAACGGCTGGGCGCGCTTCTACGTCATGGGATCGGCGTTGTCTCGCGTCTCAGATATCGAACCCTTCGACCTTCGCGGCGAGGCGGCGAATGGTTTCACCCGCATCGGTCAGGTGGGGGTTCAGCGCCACGGCGGCGCGGAACGCCGTCAGCGCCCGCTCGTCGGACCCGATCCGCTGCAGAATCAGCCCAAGTCCCCACAGCGCGCCGAAATGGCGGGGTTCGCGCGCCAGAACCTGCGCGATGTCGGCGACCGATTCGCCCAGCCGGTCCTCCAGGTAATAGGCGGTGGCGCGCATGTTCCACGCCTCCGCGAAATCGGGCGCGAGTTCGATCAACCGGGTGAAATGTTCGATGGCGGTTTCGGAATCGCCTTCCGAAAGGGCGGCGCGGCCGCGCTGGAGAATCAGGTCCAGCGTGGGCGATCCGTGAGACGAGAGAATCGCGGAGATTTCCTGCTGGATCGCCTCGGCGTCACGCGGCTCGGCGTTGGGCAAGTCGGCGTAAAGTTCATCCAGCCGTTGGTGGATCTTGGCGACGTCCTCGGGCAGACGTTCCAGCGAGGGCGGCGCGTCCAGAGTCCAAACGGGCGTCGCGGGCAAGAGAAAAACAGCAGCCAGCACCGCCGCCGCTACCACTCGACGCGTTGTAATCAGGGCGGCCTTCGCCGCACTTTCGATGCTCGGCGCAAAACCCATCATTGCCATCTTGGATGTAGGGCCTTAGTTCCGCAAGGAAAGATGAACCCCGGCCGGGCCGGATTGCTACGGGATCGCAGGACGATGAGCGACACTCTGGAGGCGGCGGCGGCAAAGCTGCGAGAGCGACTTGGCGGCGAGGGCATTGATACGACCGTTAAGTTCGAGATCGAAGGCGAGGGGGCGATTCTGCTGAACGCGGACGGCGTCTCGGTCGGCGAGGGCGACGCGGACGTGACCATCTCCGCCGATCTGGACGTGTTTCAGGAGATGTTCGACGGCGAGCTGTCGCCGACGGCCGCTTTCATGACGGGCAAGATCAAGATCGACGGCGATATGGGCGCCGCGATGAAGATCGCGCAGTTGTTTGCCTAGTCCCCGCGATATCATCCGCAACCTCGGGATCGGCTCCAACCGCAAAGGGGGGCCGGTTCCGGCGCAGGGCCGTCTTGTCGGTGAGCCGCCGCAGGGCGGGATGGTCCGCCTGGCCGAGTGCGAAGACGGCGTGCAGATCCGGGTCGCGGTCTGGCCCGGCGCAAATGGCGGCATCTGGCCGTCGCGCCATTTCCCGCAGTGGAGCGGCGACCGGCCTCGCCGTGGCACGGTGCTGGTGGTGCACGGCCGCACCGAGTTCATCGAGAAATACTATCCCGTCATCGAGATGCTGCTGCAGCGCGGCTTCGCGGTCGTGACGATGGACTGGCGCGGGCAGGGATTGTCCGAACGCCCCGTGGGCCATCACCTGAAGGGCCACGTCGACAACTTCAAGGAATATCAGCGCGATCTCGACGCCATGTTCGCGCTTCGCGAGGTGCAGGCGCTGCCGGAGCCCATGGTCGTGATGTCGCATTCCATGGGCGGCGCGGTCACGCTGCGGCGCATCGCGCGAGAGCCGAACCGCTTCATCGGCGCGATCTTCTCATCCCCGATGCTGGGGCTTCTGCCCGCGCCGGGGATCGACCGTGTGACCGGCGGCGTAGCCAAGGTGGTCTCGGGCGTCGGGCTGCGCGACGAATACGCGCCCGGCCAGCCGATCGACCCCTATACGGACACGCTGTTCATGGGCAACGTGCTGACCTCGGACTTCGACGAGTACACGCGCCAGCGAGAGCTGATCAAGGAAGAGCCGGGCCTCGCCATCGCAGGCGTCACCTGGGGCTGGCTGCGCGCGGCGATGAACGAAACCGCGCGGCTGGAGCATATCGGGCCCCTCTCGCTGCCGTCGCTTTACTGGGTGGGGTCGGAGGAGACGGTGATCTCCGCGCCCGCCATTGCGGCGCGTGTGGCGATCAACTCCAACTGCCGCTTCGCCCTGATCGCCGGCGCCAAGCATGAGCCGCTGTTCGAGCGGCCCGAGTTGCGCTCGCGCGTCTGGCGCGAGATCGATCATTTCCTGACTAAGCTGGATCTGTTGCCGAAGGATCGCTGACGGGCTCTCCGCATTCCGCCAGCAGCGCCATCGCCTGCGCGTGCAGGGCGGGGTCGCCGGCCGCCAGTATGCGGCCGCCGTTGCGACAGTCGCCGCCATCCCAGCCTGTGATGATCCCGCCGGCCGCCTGAATCACGGGCATCAGCGCCTGCACGTCATAGGCCTGCAGGCCAGCCTCGATCACCAGGTCGATGTGACCGGCCGCCAGCAGCGCGTAGGCGTAGCAATCGAGGCCATAGCGGGTCAGTTTCGCGCGGGCCTTGACCCGCTCGAACGCCGCGCGCTCCTGCGCTGAGCCGATTTCGGGGAAGGTGGTGAACAGGACCGCGTCCTCGATACGGGCGCAGGCGCGGGTCCTCAGGCGGCGCTTGTCCGCCCCGCGGAAATAGAAAGCGCCTGCAGATGCGTCGTCGAAGAGGTCGCCGACATAGCGCTCGCCGATATGCGGCTGATCGATCAAGCCGACCACAGGGCCGTCGGCGTCGGCGGCGGCGATCAGCACGCCCCAGGTCGGCGCGCCGGACATGTAGGACCTTGTGCCGTCGATCGGGTCGATCACCCAGGTCACACCGCTGTCGCCGTCAGTGTCGTCGTGCTCCTCGCCTTGGATCGCGTCGCCGGGGCGGCGCTTGGCCAGGACCGCGCGGATCACAGCCTCGGTTTCCCGATCCCCTTGGGTGACCGGGTCGTAGCCTGCAGCGCCGCCCTTGTCCTCCGCGTCGAGATCCACCCTGCGAAAATGGCGCAGGGCCGCCACGCGAGCCGCGTCGGCGGCCGCGTTGGCCGCCGACAACAGGTCGGCGCGATCTGTCGAATTGGGGCGAAGTCGCGCGCCGAAACGGGCGCGCGCATCGTTCGGGACGTCGCTGGAGACGTCGTTGGGCGGGTGTTCGGCGGTTGGCGGCATCGGATCCATCAGCGCGACATGCGTCGCCCAACTATCCGCGGCCGCCTGACCCCGTCAACACGCCCATACGTCACGCGGCGTCGCTGAGGACCCGGGCGAGGTCGAACAGGCGGCGGCGCTGCTCGGCCGGAATGGCGTAGTAGGAGCGCACCAATTCGAGCGCCTCCTTGTCCGCCAGCAGGTCGCCCTGCGTGGTCGCGGAGGGCGCGTTGGCCTCCTCCTCGATGCCTTCGAAGAAGAACGAGATCGGCACATCCATAGCGTGTGCGATGTCCCAGAGACGGCTCGCCGAGATGCGGTTCATTCCGGTCTCGTATTTCTGAATCTGCTGGAACTTGATCCCAACCTTGTCGCCAAGCTGCTGCTGAGTCATTCCAACCATCCAGCGGCGGTGGCGAACGCGTTTTCCGACATGAACGTCGACCGGGTGTTTCATAGGGGTCCTCCTGACATCCCGTTTTCTCTCACAGGTTGTCAAAGCAAGGAGCGGGCCAATTTTT
>QKHF01000146.1 GCA_003250135.1 Paracoccaceae bacterium
GCGGCCACCGCATTCCTGTTCTGGGTGCGCAAGGGGCTGAAACCCGCCCTTCGCAAGGCGGGCGTCCGGCCCAAGCTGGCCGATGTCGCGACCAAGGCGGGACCCGTGGCTGCGGTGGTCGTGACGACGGTCGCGGTCTGGGCCTTCGGCTTGGACGAGGGCGGCGTGAAGATCGTCGGCGAGGTGCCGCAAAGCCTGCCGCCGCTCACCCTGCCCTCGTTCTCGCCCGATCTGGTGAGCGCGCTGTTCGTGCCTGCGCTGCTGATCTCGATCATCGGCTTCGTCGAGTCGATCTCGGTGGCCCAGACGCTGGCGGCCAAGAAGCGCCAGCGCATCGACCCGGATCAGGAGCTGATAGGGCTCGGCGCCGCGAATTTCGGCGCGGCCTTCACCGGCGGCTTTCCCGTCACCGGCGGTTTCTCGCGCTCGGTGGTGAATTTCGACGCGGGGGCCGAAACCCCGGCCGCTGGCGCCTACACCGCGGTCGGCCTCGCCATCGCCGCGGTGGCGCTGACGCCATTGGTCTACTTCCTGCCAAAGGCGACGCTGGCCGCGACCATCATCGTCGCCGTCCTGAGCCTGGTGGATTTCTCCATCCTGAAGCGCAGCTGGGGCTACTCGAAATCCGACTTCGCCGCAGTGCTGGCGACCATCCTTCTGACACTCGGGATGGGGGTGGAGGCCGGCGTCTCGGCGGGCGTGATCCTCTCGATTGCGCTGCACCTTTACAAGACTTCGCGCCCGCATGTGGCGGAGGTCGGGTTGGTGCCCGGAACCCAGCATTTCCGCAACATCCTGCGCCATAAGGTGCTGACGGACCCCACGCTGGTGACGCTGCGCGTCGATGAAAGCCTGTTCTTCGCCAACGCCCGGTTTCTTGAGGACCTGATCCAGAACCGGGTGGCCGGCGACAGCCCGGTGAAGAACGTGGTTCTGATGTGCTCGGCGGTGAACGCCATCGACTTTAGCGCGCTGGAGAGCCTGGAGGCGATCAACACCCGCCTGACCGGCATGGGCGTCGGGTTCCACCTGTCCGAGGTCAAGGGACCGGTGATGGACCGCCTGAAGAGGGCGCATTTCCTCGACGAGCTGAACGGGCGGGTGTTCCTGGCGCAATACGACGCCATGTGCGCGCTGACCCCGCCCACCGAGGCGCCGTCCGATGACGAGCGCGCCGATCGAAGCACCGCGGCTTGAGCGCCGCATCGGGCGGCTTCGCGGCGCTGAAAGCGCCACTCAGGGCTCGCCCCCGCCCCCTTTGACCAGAAGCTCCGCGTCCGGGGAGAAACGCGACCGCAGGGGCATCATCGCCGCTCCGATCACTCGCGCCATCGCTCCAATGGAGCCTGTGGTGACTTCAGCCGGCGCGAGGCCTGCAAGGTTGAACCGCTCCATTTCGGCGATCACCAGTCGCGTGAACCGCGCGCGCCAATCCGAGTTGAGAATGCCGTCGATGACGATGGTCTGAAAATCGATGATGCTCGTCGCCGTCACGAGCGCCTGCGCAAGATCCGCGGCCGCCGAGCGCGCCCAGTCTTCGAAATAGCGCGTCGCCGCATCGACCCCGCCCGCCTCGATGGCCGAGACGGCGTCGATTCCCGCCGCCGACAGAGCGTCCTCCAGCGATATCAGCGATGCGCGGTGGATCAGCTGCGCCGGTTGCTTGCCCCGCTCAACGCCCCCCATCGGCATCGAGCCCAGCGCGCCCGCATTCAATTGCGCGCCGGGATAAAGCCGCCGCCCCAGCACCACGCCGCCGCCGATGAACGTGCCCAGATAGACATAGAGGGCGCTCTCGGCATGGATCGCCTCACCCCGGATCATCTCGGCGGCGCAGGCCGCGGCCGCGTCGTTATAGATGCTCACGGGCAGATCCGTCTCCGCCGCCAAAACGCTGGCGACGTCGGTTTCCCGCCAGGCGTCCATCGCGCCTTCCGCCAGCCCCAGTTCGGTGGACCACATGTGCAGATCGTCGGGTATGGCGACGCCCAATCCGACCACGCGGTCGCGCAGGTCGGGTACGACCTCGCTCAGGCAGCGAGACGCGAGCTCGGTCGCCGCCTTCAGGGTCGGCTCGGGAAGCGGCGCGACGTAATGGGTGGCATGCGAGACGACGACCTCACCCGCGAGGTTGACCAAGATCGCCTCGGCGCTGCGGCGACCGATCTTCACGCCCACTGAATAAGCGCCCTGGGGATTGGGCGCGACCGGCGTCGACGGCTGGCCCACCTGACCGCGCACCTTCTTCAGCTTGATCAGCATGCGATCCTTCAGAAGATTGTTCACGATCACCGAGGCCGCCTGGCCGCTCAATCCCGTCTCGCGCGCAATCGCCGCCTTCGACATCGGTCCGGAGGCGAGGAGCGCGCTGATGATCAGGCGCTCGTTATAGGCACGCAGTCTTTTTGTTTCACCGCCGCGCATCCAAATCTCCCCGAAAATTCTCTTTGTTTCAGTGCTTAGCTCACCAATCAGACTACAGGACCGCAAATCATAAATCACTGTGCTTTAGTTATTGACGAATCGGCGCCGCATATGGCTATTTGGGGGCGTTGGGACAAAGCGGCGCACCAGACGGCCGCGTTCCCTGATGCGAGGCGCTCGGGCGCTGAACGCTCGAAACACGAACTGAGGAAACTGACATGCCACTCGTTTCACTACGCCAAATCCTGGATCATGCCGCCGAGCGCGGTTATGGCATGCCGGCCTTCAACATCACCAACATGGAGACGATGCTCGGCGTCATGCA
>QKHF01000235.1 GCA_003250135.1 Paracoccaceae bacterium
CTCCGCCGCCGCGGTGGGGGTCGGCGCGCGCCGGTCGGCGGCGTAGTCGATCAGCGTGGTGTCGGTCTCATGCCCCACCGCGGAGATCAGCGGGATCGCGCTCTCCGCCGCGGCGCGCACGACCGGCTCCTCATTGAAGCCCCAAAGGTCCTCGACCGAGCCGCCGCCGCGCGCAACAATAATGACGTCGGGCCGTGGAACCGGGCCGCCGGGCTCAAGCGCGTTGAAGCCGCGGATCGCCGCCGAGACCTCGGCCGCGCATTTCTCACCCTGCACCGCCACCGGCCACAAAAGCACCCGTCGCGGAAACCGATCCGCCAGCCGGTGCAGGATATCGCGGATCACCGCGCCGGAGGGGGAGGTCACCACCCCGATCACCTCGGGCAGGAAGGGCGGCGCTTTCTTGCGCTCGGGCGCGAACAGCCCTTCCTCCGCCAGCTTGGCCTTCAGCTTTTCAAGCTGCGCCATCAGCGCGCCGACGCCCGCGGGGGCGATATGCTCGATGATCAGCTGATAGCGCGACTGGCCGGGATAGGTGGTCATGCGGCCGGTCGCGACCACCTCCATCCCCTCCTCTGGCTGCACGCGCAAACCACTCGCCACGCCTTTCCAGATGATCGCGTTCAGAACCGCCTTGTCGTCCTTGAGATCCAGATACACGTGGCCCGAACGCGGGCGCGAGACTCGCCCCACCTCGGCCCGCACCCGGACATGGCCGAAGCCGTCCTCGATCACGCGTTTGACCGCCCCGGACAGCTCCGAGACGGTGTATTCCGGGGCGTTGGCGCCCTCGGGCGCGTCGTCGATTAAGTCGGACATGGGCGTTCGGCTTCTTGCGGCGATCCGAACGCGACCTTAGAACGTCAGCAAATCACAAGTCGATATGCGCGATCCGCTATGGTCTAATCCGCAGCGGGGCGACAGGGAGAGCGGACATGAAAATCCTCATCCTCGGCGGCGGCGGCCGCGAGCACGCGCTCGCTTGGGCGGTCTCCAAGTCCGACCAGTGCGAGGAGCTTTGGTGCGCGCCCGGCAACGCCGGGATCGCCGACCTCGCGACCTGTGTCGAACTGGATGTCGAGAACGGCGACGCGGTGGTCGCCTTTTGCCGCGAGAAGGCGATCGATTTCGTCATCATCGGCCCCGAGGCGCCGCTGGCCGCGGGCGTCGCCAGCATCCTGCGCGCCGCCAAGATTCCCGCCTTCGGCCCGTCCATCGAAGCCTCGAAGCTCGAATCCTCGAAGACCTTCACCAAGGAGATCTGCGACAAGGTCGGCGCCCCCACCGCCGAGTGGATGTCGTTCAAGAAGGCGGACAAGGCGAAGAACTACATCCGCGCCCATGGCGCGCCGATCGTCATCAAGGCCGACGGTCTGGCCGCCGGCAAGGGCGTCGTCGTGGCCCAGTCGGTCGAGGAGGCCGAGGCCGCCGTCGACGACATGCTGGGCGGCAAGTTCGGCAAGGCCGGCGCCGAGGTGGTGATCGAGGATTGCCTGGAGGGCGAGGAGGCGAGCTTCTTCGTGCTCTGCGACGGCGAGGTCACGCTGCCGCTGATCACCGCGCAGGACCACAAGCGCGTCGGCGAAGGCGACACCGGTCCGAACACCGGAGGCATGGGCGCCTACACCCCGGCCCCGATGATGACGCCCGGGACCATCAACCAAGTGATGCGCGAGATCATCAACCCAGTGGTCAAGGAGATGAAGAAGCGCGGCTCGCCGTTCAAGGGCGTGCTCTACGCCGGGCTGATGCTCACCAAGAAAGGCCCCAAGCTGATCGAGTTCAACGTCCGCTTCGGAGACCCGGAGTGCCAGGCGCTGATGATGCGCGCGGGCGGCGGCTTTCTGGACGCGCTTTACGCGACCGCCACGGGGGACCTTCTGGGCAAGAAGATTCACTGGTCGAAGGATCACGCCATGACGGTGGTGATCGCGGCCAAGGGGTATCCCGGCGCCTATGAGAAGGGAGAGCCGATCAGCGGCCTCGACGACCTGAAGGGCGACCCGGACGTGATGGTGTTCCACGCGGGCACCAAGCCCGGCCTGATGGGCGAGGTGATGTCGAATGGCGGGCGCGTGCTGAACGTCACGGCCCGCGGCGCCACGCTGCAGATCGCCCGCGACCGCGCCTATGCGGCGATCGAGAAGATCGACTGGCCCGGCGGGTTCTATCGCCAGGACATCGGCTGGCGGGCGCTGGCGAACGAATCTACCGCTTCCGCGCGGCGGCCGCTCTGGCCGCGTCGCCGAAAGCGCTGAATAGGGCGGCCGAGACGTCGGCCTCGGCCGTCCACGGGTCATACAACTCGCGTTAGTGCAGCAGGCCTTTGGTCGTTCCGTTGTACGGCTCACACTTGCTGTTGTGTTTCCGCTTGCCCTGAATTTGGAACTCTTGGTCGCTCCGCGTCAAAACCCACTCATGTCGCCGTTCGCCGCAATTCACAGGTTGCCAGAAGTTGGCTGTCACCGTCGCGCCATCCGGCGCAACAACAACCTCGGATTTCGAGATATCGGTGTTTCCAACCCTCGATAGCATGAGCACGCCATCAGACTCCGTGAAAGATATGCCCGTGGAAAACTGGTCGCGGCCGTAGTCCAGATCAGCGACCCAGAAATCTTTCGACGTGAGCAAAGCTGTCGTAGACGCCGCATCGTAAGCCGCAACTTTGGGGGTAGTCTGACACGCGGCCAAACCAACCATAAGGATTGCGGTCAGGCCAATCGATTTCAAAATTTTCATGAGAACGCC
>QKHF01000254.1 GCA_003250135.1 Paracoccaceae bacterium
ATAAAGGCGCCTTGCCTTCCAGCCACGCGTTGACGCCGGACATCACCTTCGTCCGATCCGCGCTGGAGTAGCCGGTTTCAAGCGGAACCACTCCATCGGCCGTGCGCAGGGCGAGGCGGGTCAGGCGGCTTCCGTCGCTCCAGTGCGATTGGAGTCGGGCGCGCTCGATTCGTGAGAGGTCGAAGCCTTGCGTGCGAGGTTGGAAGAGCCGGTTCTCTCTGAACCAGACTCGGCCAGTGGCGCGGTCAAAGACCAGTGTGACCATCGGCGCGAACCACCACGCGCCCGCGAGCATGGCGATCCCCAGCGAGGGAACAAGGATCGCTTCGCCCGTACTGGTGAATGTGTCCTGCCTGAAGGCCGAGGCGTAAAGGGCTGCCCCGCCCATCAGCCACATGAAGCCGCCCAGAAACCACGGGGTGTGGCGGACAACGAGCCTTTCCCTGCTTTGTTCGGTGATCTTCATGCGTCCTGCGCGGGTGGGGGCTTCGGCTTTCGGGGCAGAGTGCGCAGGCAGGGCGCTTCGCGCAACCGCGTTCAACCGAGTGTGATCGATCCATCTTTGGCGATGGTCCAGAACGGGTTGAAGGCGAGTTCGATCAAGTGCCCGTCCGGATCGGCGACGTAGCCGGAATAGCCGCCCCAGAACACTTTCTCGGGCGGCTTCACGGGCTCCGCGCCTGCGGCGAGGGCGGCTTCGAAGGCGGCGTCCACCTCCGCCTCACTGCGCCCGTTCCAGGCGAGACTGAAAGGCCCGGGCGTGGGCTGCAGGGAAACTCCGGCATCCTTGGCGAGCTCCTTGCGCGGGAACAGGCCCAGGACGATGCCGTTCATCTGGAAAAAGACGACGCCCTCGGGGCCAGGATGCGCTTTCCAGCTGAACGCGGTTTCATAGAATCGGCGCGAGCGCTCCAGATCTTGGACGCCGAGCGTGATCAGGGACAGGCGCTGCTCCAACGGATCGGTCCTTTTTCAACGTGTTTTCGCGAAGCCGCTCGCCGCGCCGCGCGTCAATCTTCGGCGCCAGGCGCGGGAGAGCTTTCAGGCTGTTGGGGAACGGGGCCATGCAGCCAGTCGTTCATCAGCTTCGCCAGCGGCTCGCGGTCCAGACTGGTGTAATTCTCCTCTAGCGGAACGAAGCGCTTCCTGTCCAAAGCCAGCGTAAGCCGGTTTCGGCGCTTGCCCTTGGACCATTCGATCTGCGCGTGCGCGCTTCGGACCGATTTCAGGGGGATCTCCAGATTGCTCGCCTTGAGGATGCGCGCTGCACGAAGGACCACGGCGCCCGACGATCGGTCGAACGCGACCGTGATCACTTCACCGAACCACCAAGCGCCCCAGAACGCCGCGAAAGCCGCCGCAGCCGCCAGCGTGCGCGCGTCCGGTATCGGAAATATCTCCGGCTTCAGAATGGCGCCGTGCAGCAGTACGGCGCCGGTGGCCCAGAGCGATCCTGTCAGCATCCAGGGGTTATGGCGCAGAACCATGCGGTTCTCGTTGTATTCGACGATCCTGAACTGCGGCGTGAGCTTCATCTCAGCCGCGCTCGCGCCGCCGACGCCGTCCCTCGCGCCCGCCGCGTCCCGCTTGCGCCTCGCCCTCGACCGCAGGCGGCTTGTTGGCCCTGATCCAGGCTGCGCCGTGCGCGTCGTTGTTCATCAACAGGTTGGCGGCGCGGATCGCCTCCATCTCCTGCGGGCGCACCGGATTCATGATCGCCGAGGTCATGCCCGCCGAGATCGCCATCGGCAGGAAGGCGGCGTTGATGCCGTGCCGGTTGGGCAGGCCGAAGGAGATGTTCGAGGCGCCGCAGGTGGTGTTGACCTTCAACTCCTCGCGTAGCTTGCGCACCAGCGCGAACACCTGCTGGCCCGCCGTCGCCATGGCGCCAATCGGCATGACCAGCGGGTCGACCACGATGTCATGGGCCGGGATGCCGAAATCCGCCGCGCGCTCGACGATCTTCTTGGCGACGGCGAAACGGACCTCCGGGTCCTCGGAGATGCCGGTGTCGTCGTTGGAGATCGCCACCACCGGCACGTTGTATTTCTTCACCAGCGGCAGCACGCGCTCCATGCGCTCCTCCTCGCCTGTCACCGAGTTGAGCAGGGGTCGTCCATGGGCGGCCGCAAGTCCCGCCTCCAGCGCGTCCGGCACCGAGGAGTCGATGCAGAGCGGCACGTCCACCAGCCCCTGCACCAGTTCGATGATCGAGCGCATCAGCGGCGGCTCGGTCTCGTTCGGGTTGGGGTTGGAGTTGTAGACCACGCCCGCATTCACATCGAGCATCAACGCCCCGCAGGCGACCTGCTCCAGCGCGTCCTTTTCGACGGTGGAGAAATCGCCGGCCTCCAATTCGGCGGCGAGTTTCTTCCGGCCCGTCGGATTGATCCGCTCTCCGATCACGCAGAAGGGCTGATCGAAGCCGATGGTTACGGTCTTGGAGCGGGATTCGACGACGGTGCGGGTCATAACGGGTCCTTGAAGCGCGGTGCGTTGCGGCGCCACCCTATAAACTGACGGGCGCCGCGTGGAAAGGCGTCAGTCCGCCGGCGTCTCCCAGCCATCGGCGGCGATCAGCGCCTTGATCCGCGCCTGATCGTACTCCTGGTCCAGCCGCTCGGCGGTCGCCTGCGCGATCTCGTCCGCGTCGCCCTCGACCTCGCCCTGGGGCGCCTTGCGCCATTCGGCGAGATACGCGTCCTCATCCTTCGCGCCGATCTTCATGGCGCAGCGGTCGAT
>QKHF01000088.1 GCA_003250135.1 Paracoccaceae bacterium
ATGAGAGACAAGGGGCCGGACTTCTCTGCGGACAGGATCGCCGCGTTGAAACAGAAGCTGCGCAACAAGGAATCGGACGCATGAAATCCGCCGTCATCGTCTTACCCGGCTCCAACTGCGACCGCGACATGGCCGTCGCGCTGCGGCGCGCCTCGGGCCGCGAGCCGGCCATGGTCTGGCACAAGGACGCCTCGCTTCCGCAGGGGCTGGACCTGATCGCCCTGCCCGGCGGCTTCTCCTTCGGCGATTACCTGCGCTGCGGCGCCATCGCGGCGCGCTCTCCGATCATGCAATCGGTGGTCGATTTTGCGAAGAAAGGCGGACTTGTGCTGGGCGTTTGCAACGGTTTTCAGGTGCTGGTCGAGACGGGTCTCCTTCCCGGCGCCCTGATGCGAAACGCTGACCTCAAGTTCGTCTGCCGCACCGTGGGCATGTCTGTAGGCGGCGCGCACAGCCCCTTCCTGCGTGGCTACAAGCCCGGCCAGACCGTGCGCTTTCCCGTCGCGCATCACGACGGCAATTACGTCGCTGACGAGGCGCTGCTGGACCGGCTGGAGGGCGACGGTCGCATCGCGTTTCGCTACCTCAAGGGCGAGAACCCGAACGGCGCCTGCCGCGACATCGCCGGAATCGTCAGCGCCAGCGGGCGCGTCCTCGGCATGATGCCCCATCCCGAGCGCGCCGCCGAGCCGGAGCATGGCAATACCGACGGCGCCGCGATGTTCAGCGGCCTCGTCGCCGCCCTCGAGACCGCCTGACCCCGCCTGATCCGCGCAATTCGACGCTTTCCCAGCCGACCGGACCAAAGATGCATCAAGAACCGCAAGTCGATCAGGCGCTCGCCGCCGATCACGGCCTGAAGCCCGACGAATACCAGCGCATTCTGGACCTCTTGGGCCGGACGCCGACCTTTACCGAGTTGGGCATCTTTTCGGCGATGTGGAACGAGCACTGCTCCTACAAGTCGTCGAAGAAATGGCTGCGCACCCTGCCGACCACGGGTCCGCAGGTGATCTGCGGGCCGGGCGAGAATGCGGGCGTCGTGGATATCGGCGACGGGCAGGCCGTGGTCTTCAAGATGGAGAGCCACAACCATCCCTCCTATATCGAGCCGCACCAGGGCGCGGCCACCGGCGTCGGCGGCATCCTGCGCGACGTCTTCACCATGGGCGCCCGCCCGATTGCGGCGATGAATTCCCTCAGCTTTGGCGAGACCTCGCACCCCAAAACCGCGCACTTGGTCAAGGGCGTGGTCGAGGGCATCGGCAGTTACGGCAACTGCTTCGGCGTGCCGAGATCGGCTCCTACGGCAACTGCTTCGGCGTGCCGACCGTCGGCGGCGAGGTGCGCTTCCATCGCGGCTATAACGGCAACTGCCTGGTGAACGCCTTCGCGGCGGGCCTCGCGGACGCGGACAAGATCTTCTACTCTGCGGCCTCAGGCGTCGGCATGCCGGTGGTCTATCTGGGGGCCAAGACCGGACGCGACGGCGTCGGCGGCGCCACCATGGCCTCCGCCGAGTTCGACGACACCATCGAAGAGAAGCGCCCGACCGTGCAGGTGGGCGACCCGTTCACCGAGAAGCGCCTGCTGGAGGCCTGCCTTGAGCTGATGGCCTCGGGCGCGGTGATCTCGATCCAGGACATGGGCGCTGCGGGGCTGACCTGCTCGGCGGTCGAGATGGGCGACAAGGGCGATCTCGGCGTCGCGCTGGACCTCGAGAAGGTGCCGGTGCGAGAAGAGCGCATGACCGCCTACGAAATGATGCTGTCGGAAAGCCAGGAGCGCATGCTCATGGTTCTGCGCCCCGAAAAGGAGGACGAGGCCAAGGCGATCTTCGACAAGTGGGATCTCGATTTCGCCATCGTGGGCGAGACGATCCCCGAGGACCGCTTCCTGATCCGCCTGAATGGCGAGGTGAAGGCCGATCTGCCGCTGAAGGCGCTCAGCGGGACGGCAAAGCCCCGCCCCCGCCACGCTGGGCGACGTACCCGAGATTGACCCCGTCGATGCGCTTATAACTCTACTGGGCGCGCCCAATTACTGCTCCCGCCGCTGGGTGTGGGAGCAGTACGATCATCAGGTCATGGCCGACACCGCCATCGGACCCGGCTCGGACGCCGCCGTGGTGCGCGTGCACGGCACGGACAAGGCGCTGGCCTTCACCGCCGACGTCACCCCCCGCTACTGCAAGGCGAACCCGTTCGAGGGCGGCAAGCAGGCCGTGGCCGAGGCCTACCGCAACCTCTCCGCGACCGGCGCCCGCCCCTTGGCCAGCACCGACAACCTGAATTTCGGCAACCCTGAGAAGCCCGAGATCATGGGCCAGTTCGTCGGCTGCGTGAAAGGTATCGGCGCCGCCTGCGCCGCGCTCGACATGCCGATCGTCTCGGGCAATGTCAGCCTCTACAACGAGACCGACGGCGCGGCGATCCCGCCGACCCCCACCATCGGCGGCGTGGGCCTGGCGCCACATGGTCGCCACCCCACCCCGATGGCGTTCCAGGCGGAAGGCTCCGAGATCTGGCTGGTGGGCGAGACCAAGGGCCATCTGGGCCAGTCGGCGCTTCTGAAAGAGCTGTGGGACCGCGAGGACGGCGACGCGCCAACAGTCGATCTGGAGGCCGAGGCGCGCAACGGGACCTTCGTGCGCCGCGCGCCCGAAAACGGGCTGATCTCCGCCTGCCACGATCTCTCCGACGGCGGCCTCGCCATGGGCCTGGCTGAAATGGCCATCGCCAGCGGGATCGGCGCGACAGTAGAGTGGGACGCCGCCCTCTCCGCCGCCAAATGGTTTTTCGGCGAAGATCAGGCGCGCTATCTGGTGGAGGTCCCTGTGGGCCGCGCCGAGGCGCTCCGGACAGCCGCGGAGGCTGCGGGCGTCCCTGCGCGCAGGATCGGCGTCACCGGCGGCGACAGCCTGTCCCTGGGCGCCGCAGCCGCGCCTGTCTCCAAGCTGAAGGCCGCTTATGAGGGCGGGTTCCGCGCGATGATGGGCGAGGAGGCGTGACGCGCTCGCGGCGCCGCTTGCCTCTCAGCCTTCGGCGATCTACATCGAAGGCACGCGCTGATTTTCTGACCAACGGGAGCTGCCCTTATGGCCATGGCCGCCTCTGACATCGAGCATCTGATCAAGGAAGCGTTGCCCGACGCCAAGGTCGAGATCAGCGATCTGGCCGGCGATGGCGATCACTACGCCGCCACCGTCGTGTCCGAACAGTTTCGCGGCAAGAACCGGGTGCAGCAGCACCAGATGGTCTACGCCGCGCTGAAGGGAAGAATGGGCGGAGAGCTTCACGCGCTCGCGCTCCAGACCAGCGCCCCCGAATAAGGGGCCGGAGGAATTTACCAATGACCGATCCGGTGCATGCGGGCATTCAGGCCGCCATCGACGACAATGACGTGGTGCTGTTCATGAAGGGCACCGCCTCTATGCCGCAATGCGGCTTCTCCAGCCGCGTGGCGGGCATCCTGACCTATATGGGCGTCACCTATAAGGACGTGAACGTCCTGATGGACGACGCGCTGCGCGAGGGCATCAAGTCTTTCTCGGACTGGCCGACCATCCCCCAGCTCTATGTGAAGGGCGAGTTCGTCGGCGGCTGCGATATCGTCACGGAAATGACCCTGTCGGGCGAACTGGACCAGCTTCTGGAAACCAGCGGCGTGGCCTTCGACAAAGACGCCGCAGCCAAGATTCGCGAGGCGAATGGCTGACGGCGCAGTAGGTGTTGACCTCGCTTCGGCGCGGTTATAGGTACGCTGCCACGGTGCTGGTGGGGAATAGGTTAACGGTAGACCCACGGACTCTGACTCCGTTAGTCCTGGTTCGAATCCAGGTTCCCCAGCCACTTTCAGGATGATCCCTGCTCCGCGCGAGAGCACGTGAGACAAGATCAGAATGTCAGGAAAAATTAAGGAAATCGCCGCGCTGCGCGGCGGAGCGGGCTATTCGCCTTGATGGGCGACGCCATCGGAGGTCTGAGCGAACTCAAGCATGGATGAGCGGCGCCCCCAAGCGCCGCCCATAATCGTCAATCGTCTCGATAGACCTTCTCGCGACGTTCGTGCATCTCCTGCGCCTCAAGCGAGAGAGTGGCGATCGGGCGCGCCTCCAGCCTGCGCAGGCTGATCGGTTCTCCGGTCTCTTCACAGTAACCGTAGATGCCCTCTTCGATCCGGCGCAGCGCGGAATCGATCTTGGAGATCAACTTACGCTGGCGGTCCCTCGTCCGAAGCTCCAGCGCCCTGTCGGTTTCCGCCGAAGCGCGGTCGGTGAGATCGGGAAGACTGCCGGAATCCTCCTGCAAGGCGGCGACCGTCTCCCGACTTTCATCGAGAATCGACTCTCGCCAATCCAGCAGTTTCTTACGAAAGTAGTCGCGTTGCCGTTCGTTCATGAACGGCTCGTCCTCTGACGGCTTGTACGCGCCGTTGAGCACGTTTGGTGAATTCATGCCCGCATACCTTTACCATCGACTCGAAGTGGCTCGGCTTATAGGGGCAACAAACAGGATTGTCACCAACCGCAGCGCAATTAACGCGCGCAATTACGGTCTTCGGCGATATGGTTCTTACACCCACCCATTCAACCGACGCGTCGCCGACGCGCCCTGATTTGGCGGAGTGTCGGGCGCCTGACGTCGCAAATCAGGCGCCGGAGACTCAATTGCGCCATATTTTTGTATCGCATTTACTGAATCATTTCAAAGGGTTGAATCTTTACCCTAAAGTGATGCCTCAAATTAGGGTTCCGCGCGGGCCAAAATGCGGATATTGTCGAGTTAATAGAGTTTTACAGGGGCTCTTTAATATGAGGTTTCAAGCAGGAGCCGGCCTTCGGTCGGGGGTGTTGGCGGGCGCGCTCTGTGCGTTCGTCGCCTCGTGCGGCGGCGGAGAGGTCGAGACGACATCGACGCCGCTGGCCGCCAAACCCGCGACTCCGACCACGGGGGGCGCCATCGTGGATGGCGCGGTGTCCCGCTCGAATGTCGGAATCGCCCACGATTTTGTTGAATTGGTTTATCGTAACGAACAGGGTCGCTCTCGCACTCAGCTTTCCCGGTGGGAAGATCCCGTCCGCGTACGTCTGGAGAACCCCGAGCTCGCCGGCTATGCGCCTTTTCTCGATGATTTCCTGAAGCGCATGCGCGACAGCGCCCAAGTCGACATTTCCCGGACGGTCACCAGCGACGCCAATCTGCATGTGCGCTTCGTCGAGGCGGAAGAGATGCGCCGCGCCCTGGCCTCGGCGTTCTGCATCGTGGTGCCGGACGATGCGGAATGGCGCGAGTTTGCCCATTCAGCCGACGCCGAACGTTTCCGTTGGAGCAACAAGACCAAACTGTCGGAAGCCACCGTCTTCATTCCCGCCGATGCAGTTCCCTTCGAAGTGCGGCTTTGCCTGATGGAGGAGATCACCCAGGCGCTCGGCCCGGGTAACGACATGTTCCGGCTGGCCGACTCCATCTTTAACGACGACAACGCTCACTCCGCTCCTACCGCCTTCGACATGTTGATCCTGCGTACGCTCTATGACGAACGCATGCATCCGGGCATCGCCGAAGACGAGGCCTACGAAGTTGCGCTGAACGTCCTCAACGACATCAACCCTGTCGGCCGCGCCCTTTCCGAGAGCGAAAGCGCGAGCGCCGAAGACGCAGCGTGGCGCAGGTTGATGGTGCTCAGCTTCGATCGTCGCTTCACTGTTGATGAGCGCGAGAGCTTCGCCCGGCAGGCGTTGGCGCGCGCCAAGGCTTTCCCCGAGAACGATCACCGTCTGCCGTTTTCTCGCTATCGCCTGGCTCTGGCGGTCTCACCGGACCGCCCGAACGAAGCCGAGGTGATGTTGCGGCTCGCCATCGACGAGTATCAGCGCATCCTGGGCGAGGAGGACATCCGCGTCGCAAGCGCCCGCCTGTACTACGCCAAGCTGCTGAACAAGCGCGAAGAGTTCGAAAAGGCCCTGCGTGAGCTTGAAACCGCCCTGCCCGTTCTGGCGGCTTATGAATCCGAAAGCCGCATCGCTGAGGCTCTGAAGGAAAAGCACGACGCGCTGTACGGCCTCGGCCGAGACAATGAAGCGATCGACGCCGCCATTCTCTCGCTGGACTGGAGCCTTTACGCGCTTGGCCCCACCTTCGGGGATCTTGCGGAAGTGCGCGCCCAGCTCGGCCGCCTGCGAAACTGACACCCACGCCAAGCCACCCCCGTGAAAGCCCGCGGTTCATTCTCTGAGCCGCGGGCTTTCGCCTTTTCACCGCCACAACAACCATTACATTCTTGAGCAAGGGCCGGCCGAAGCGCCGGCGCACAGGAATTCGCGTTGATGCCATTTGACCTGCCGACGTCCCGTTATCGCTCGGCCCTCCTGCGGATCGCGCTGGCGGCGTCTGCGCTCGCGCTCTCGGCCTGCGCCGGCGGCGCGTCGCGGACCGAACCCTTCGCGGTCGCGCCCAAACCGGCGTTGCCCTCGACGGGGTCGGCGATCCGAACGCCGGTCTATGGCTCAAATGCGGACCACACCGACAACCTGATCGACCTCTACTTCCGGACTGAATGGGACGACACTCGCAAGGGACTGGCGAAATGGGACGGGCCGGTGACGGTCTCGCTCGACAGTTCGTCCCTGAAAGACTACCGCCCCTTTCTGGCGGAGTACCTTGGACGCCTGCGCGATGAGGCCCGGGTCGACATCCATGTCGCCGATGCCGGCGCCGGCGCCATCTCGGTCGTCACCGCGCCGGCCGACCAGATGCGCCGGTCCTTCTCCACCGCGTATTGCCTCGTCACGCCGGGCCGGATGTCCTTTGGCGACCTCATAGACACATTGGCGCGCCCGGATGAGATCGATTGGACCTTGATCGAAACAATTGAGGGCGCCACCGTTTTCATTCCCTCCGACGCCTCGCCCTATCAGGTTCGGGCCTGCCTTATGGAGGAGATCGCCCAGGCGTTGGGGCCGGGCAACGACATTTTCTACATCGCTGACACCATCTTCAACGATGACGGCGCCCATGTGCGCCCGACCTCGTTCGACATGCTGGTGCTCCGGGTTCTCTACGATCCTTCCTTGCGTCCGGGCATGACGATTGATGAGACGAAGCCCATCGTGCGCGATTTGCTCAACAAGTTTCATCCGGAAGGCGCCGGTGTCCCGCGCGGTCCGACATTCCTTCCCGCGCCCGAGTGGAAAGACACGATCCTGGCCAGCAGCGCCTATGGCGTCCCCCCAGCCACCCAACTGGCCATTGCGGAAGAGGCGGTGCGCCTGTCGCGCAATTTCTCGCAGACCGATCCGCGCCGCGGATTCTCGTTCGAAAGGCTGGGCCGGGCCTTACTGGCGCAACGGCAGTCGGAAAAGGCGGAATTCGCGTTCCGTCGCGCCATCGCAGCCTATGAGCTTTCGGTCGGCGATCAGGATGTGCGCGTCGCCTCGGCGCGGGTCGGGCTGGCCATCGCGCTGAATGAACAGGGTAAAAATGGACAGGCCCTGACGCAGGTCGACCTGGCGATGCCCGTGCTGGCGGCCTATGACACCGAAGACCGGATCACCCGCGCGCTGAAAGAGCGTCACGACGCGCAGACAGCGCTGGGCCAGAAGGGTGAGGCGCTGCAGACGGCGCTGATGGGCGTCGACTGGGCGCTCTACACGCTGGGCGCGGACTACGGCGAACTGGCGCAAAACCGGAAGGACATCATCGACGTGTACGAGGAGGGGCTGAAGTGATCCCCCTTGCAGCGTTCGTCCTGGGCTTTGGACTGGGTTACTTCAAAGTAGCCCGAGCCGGCGGCGTGATGGCCGACCGTGTGCATCGCGGCATCGTCACCGGGCTCGCTCTCGCTGTGGCGTCGCTGGCGCTCGGCCTTCTGTTCGAAATCGCGATGAACGCCTGATCCGCGCTCTTGCGGCGTGGAGATTTATCGCGCCCGGCCCCATATTCACGGTATGGCGACACTCCTGAAGCTTCTGCCCCTTGTTCTGATCTTCGGCTATGCGCTGGCGGTCTGGCGCGGCTCGCGCTGGCGGCTGGAGAAAGAGCTGTCGTCGAACTCGACCCCGCTGGACGACGCCGAGGTCGCCGAGAAGATCAAACGGCTGGGCGCGGCGGTGGATCTGCCCGCGCTCTCGGCGCGAATTTACGAGATTGAGCCGATCAATGGGCTCGCTTCGCCGGACGGGCGCATCTTCATCACGCGGGGACTGCTCAACTGGCGCCGCTCGGGCCTGTTCACCTCCGATGAGATCGCCGCCGTCATCGCGCATGAACTCGGCCATATCGCCCTTGGCCACCACCAGCGGCGGATGGCGGTCTGGGCCGCGCAGAACGCCGCGCGGGTCGCGATCATCATGCTGCTGGCGCGGTTCGTGCCGATCCTGGGCGTGTTCATCGCGAATCTGCTGGGCGGGCTGTTCACGGCGCAGATGAGCCAGGCGGACGAGTTCGAGGCCGACGCCTACGCCACTGCGCTGCTGATCCGCGCCGGGCTGGACCCGTCGGCGCAGTTGCGCATCCTGCGAAAGCTGGAGCGGATGGGAACCGGCGCCGCGGCTGGTCCCGCCTGGTTGATGAGCCATCCCGCCACGGATAAGCGCGTCCGCCGCATCGAGGACCTGATCGAGAAATGGACCGGCGACGCGGCCGAGGCGCGTACCGACAGCGCTTAGTCCGGTGCGTCGCCCTCGGCGGCGGTCGCCCACAGCTTGGCGAGCCGGGGCAGACCCGCGCGCTTCAGCAGCCGCCGAAAATCTTGCGGATCGCGCCCCGCGGCGCGGGTGCCCGCGCGCACTCCGTTCAGAACCCGCGTCAGCGCCTCTTCCCCTTCGGCCCAGAGCGCCCAGAGAAACGGGTCCGGCGCGATACGCTCGATCCCGTGACCGGCCAGCGCCCGGCGCGGAAAGTCCTTGATGTTGAGGGTCAGGATAAGATCGGCGTCCCCGGTGATGGCGGCGGCCAGCACGTGGACGTCGTCGGCGTCTGGCAGAGAGAGCTCGCGAGCATGACTCTCCCACCCCGCAACCTCCGCCTCGGGCCAGCGCGCCCGCATCAGCGCGATGTCGCCGCGGGCCCGCAGCTCACCCTCCTCGCCGTCCAGACGCTTGGACGCTCGCGCCCATTCTTCGAGAATTCTGGCGCTCCAAAGCGGTGTGAACGCCCCCTCGGCGGCCGTTCCGAGCACAATTTCGCGCAGGATCGGCGGCGTCAGCACGCAAGCGTCGATCAGCACCCGCCGAACTGTCACGCGAGCCCCAGGAAGATTGACTTCAGATAACCGCTCTCCGCCAGCATGGGATGCGCGGGATGATCTGGGCCCGCTCCGCCCGTATGAACGATCGCGCCGGTTCGCCCGGCGGCGGCGATTCCCCGGATTGAAGCGCTGCGGAAGCTCTCCAGGTCCGCAGCATGGCTGCACGAGCAAAGGCCCAGCCAGCCGCCGGGCTTCACCAGCTTCGCCGCCAGCCGCGCCACTTTCTCGTAAGCGCGCAGCCCGTTGGAGAGTGCGGATTTCGACGGCGCGAAAGCAGGCGGGTCGCAGACCACCACGTCGAAGCGGCGCCCCTCTCCGGCCAACCCTCGCATGGCGTCAAAGGCGTCGCTGCGCATTGTGGAGAACCGATCCGCGACGCCGGTGCGCCGCGCGCCTTCCTCGGCCAGATCCAGCGCCGCCGCCGACCCGTCTATCGCCAACGCGGACGCCGCGCCACCCGCCAGCATCGCCAAGCCAAACCCGCCGACATGGGAAAAGACGTCCAGAACTTCCGCCCCGCCCGGAACCGATCCGGCCAGCCGCGCGGCGAAGGCGTGATTCGGCCGCTGATCATAGAACAGGCCGGTTTTCTGCCCGCCGATTAGGTCGGCTATATAGGTCGCGCCGTTCATGGGAACCGCAATCGGCCCCTGCAGCGCGCCGCGCGCGACGTACGTGACATCGTCCAACCCTTCGAGGGACCGGGTGCGCGACCCGCCGTTGACGACCACGGTGGTGACGCCCGTCACCTTGCGCAAAGCCTCGATCAGCGTATCGAGCCGCGCATCAGCCCAGGCCGCATTCGGCTGCACCGCCGCCACCTCGCCGAACAGATCAATGACAACACCGGGCAGCCCATCCGCCTCCGCATGGACCAACCGGTGATAGGGCGCATCATAGAAGGGCGCGCGCAGCGCCACGGCGCGATGAAGCTTCGCGGTGAACCACTCATCATCCAGATCCGCCGCCGGATCGGGATCGATCAGCCGGGCCGCCAGCGTCGCGCCGGGATTGACCGCGACGAGCCCCAGCGGGCGGCGCTCGTCATCCTGCAACTCCGCAAGCGTTCCGGGGGCCAGGTTCTTGGTCCGCCGGTCCAGCACCAATTCATCCGCGTAGATCCAGGGCGCGCCCTGCTTGAACCGCGCGCCGCGCTTGGGGCGCAGGCGCACCACGGGGCGCACATCCGGGGCGCGCAGGCTTTCTTGATCAGCTTCGGTCACGAACAGTTCTTTCCCTCTCCGGAACCCCCGGGAAGGCCCGGGTCTTAGACCTTCGGGCGAAAAAGCGAAAGGGGCGGACATGCGTCCGGATGGGGCTGTAACCGCGCGGCGCGGGCGTCTATATCTGCGCCCGACAGTTTTTGGAGACGCTCTTGACCCTGTTCTGGATCGCCGCCGCTATCGCGGCGCTGGCCGCGGTCGCGGTCATCGCAAGGCCCCTGCTTCGCCCGCCCGCAGGCGCGCGATCCCGCGCCGCGCATGACGAGCAGGTGTTCCGAGACCAGTTGGCCGAGTTGGACCGCGACGTTGCGCGCGGCGTGCTGACAGAAAACGAGGCGAAATCCGCCAGGGTCGAGATTTCCCGCCGGCTTCTCGCGGCCGCGGCCGAGCGCGAGCGGGCCGAAGGTCCGGGCCCCGCCCCACGCCGCGCCTCGCGCGCCCTCGCTGTCGTGCTGGCGATCGCCGCCCCGGTGAGCGCTGTGGCTCTCTACTTCACGCTCGCCGCGCCCGGATACCCCGATCGCCCCCTCGCCCAACGGATCGCGGAGGCGCGCCAACCCACCACGCAGGTCGTGGTCGAGAAGCTGGTTGCAGACGAAGGCTATGACCCCGCAGCCGAGGCGCTGGCCGCCGATCCCTCGCTCTCCGAATTCATCCCGCTCGTCGCCAAGCTTGAACAGACCGTCGCCACCCGACCGGACGATCTGAGAGGCGCTCGGCTGCTCGCAAACTCTCTGCGCCGTCTTGGGCGTTATTCGGATTCATGGCGCGCCTATGCGCGGGTGATCGAGATCGCCGGCGACGCCGCCGTTCTCCAGGATTACATGGCTCAGGTGGAGGTGATGATCTTCGCCGCCGCCGGATTCGTCAGCGATGACGCACTGGCCGTCTCAGAGGCCGCGACCGAACGTTTCGGCCCCACGGGCACGGCGCTGTATGTTGCAGGGCTCCATGCGGCGCAGCGCGGCGACCCCGAGATCGCGCATGCGAAATGGACCGAGGCGCTTCAGTTGGAGCCGGTCGGCTCCCCCGTGGCTCAAGCCGCTCGAGCGCAACTCGCGGCCCTTGGCGGGTCGTTGACGCCGCCGCCCGCGGACCAGCCGGGCCCAAGCGCCGAGGATATGCAGGCCGCCGCCGACATGTCAGCCGAGGAACGTCAGGCGATGATCGAGAGCATGGTCGCAGGACTGGGCGAGCGCCTGCGCTCCGAAGGCGGCGACGTGAACGAGTGGGCCCGCCTGATCCGCGCCCTCAGCGTGCTGGATCGGCCTGATGACGCGAAAGCGGCCTATGACGAAGCCACAGAAACCTTCGCGGGCGACCCAACCGCCCTCGCCTTCCTCAAGGAGCAGGCGCTGTTGTCCGGAGTGGCGGTCGAGTGAGCCTGATCTTCGACGACATCGCCGCGTTTCGCGACGCGCTCCCTGCGACCGGCGCGCTGATCGGCCTCGACCTCGGGACCAAGACCATCGGCGTTGCGGTCAGCGACCCGCTCCGCTCCATCGCGACGCCGCTTGAGACCATTAAGCGTTCGAAATTTACAATCGATGCAGCGGCGCTGGAGAAGATCGCGGCGCATCGCAGCGTCGTCGGCATGGTCGTCGGTCTACCCCGCAACATGGATGGAAGCGAAGGCCCACGCTGCCAGAGCGCCCGCGCCTTCGCCCGCAATTTCTCGGCGCG
>QKHF01000097.1 GCA_003250135.1 Paracoccaceae bacterium
GTCCACGGTGATCGAGTTGAAGGTCGGCCCGGTATAGCCCGACAGCAGCGACTGCAGCGCCTTGGGCGCGATATTCGCGTCGGTGAAGATGAAGACCAGCATGGTCGCCATGTCAGGCGCGATCATGCCCGCGCCCTTGGCGAAACCCGCGACCTTCACCTCGGTTCCGCCGATCTGCGCCTTGCCGTGCGAGGCCTTCGGATAGGCGTCGGTGGTCATGATGGCGCGGTTCGCGGCCTCCCATGCGCGCGGGTCCAGCCGGCGGGCCATCAGGCCAAGGCGTCCGGCGATGCGGTCGGCGGGCAGGGGCTCTCCGATCACGCCGGTCGAGGCGATGAACACCGCGCCGGCCTCGGTTCCCAGCGCCTCGGCGGCGGCCACGGCGGTCGCCTGCACGCCCTTGCGGCCGTTGTCGCCGGTGAAGGCGTTGGAGTTGCCCGAGTTCACGACCAGCCCCAGCGGACCCTTCATCGGCGCCTCGGCCAGCGCGGCGACGCGCTCCACGCACCATTCCACCGGGGCGGAGCGGGTTTTCGACGTTGTGAAGACGCCTGCGACGCTGGAACCCGGCGCGATCTCGGCCAGCATCACGTCGTCGCGGCCAGAATAGCGCACGCCTGCGGCGGCGGCGGCCAGCCGGACGCCTGCGATCTCGGGCAGGCGCGGGAAGCGCTTGGGCGCGAAGCGGGAGCCCTGCGGCGCGCCTTCCAGCTCCGCGACTTCCCTTTTCAGCGATTCAAGCCGGGCTTCGGTCTCGGCGAGGGCGGCCTTGGCGGCGGCCAGTCGCACGGTCTTGGATGTGCTCATTGGCGGGTCGTTCTCTCGCTTGGGCGCGGGGCGTCGCGCTCAGTTCTGGGCGGCGGGCGCCGGGCTGGGGGTCGGGGCGCTTTCCGGCGCGTTTTCGGTGATCGGCGCCTTTTCCTCGGAGTCGGCGTCCGACGCCTCGGCCGTTTCTTCAGCCTTGGGCGCAGGCGCGCTTTCCGGCGCAGACTCGTCGCTGGGCGGCGCGATCAGCGCGAGGTCGCGCAGCGCCGACGGCGGGATGGAGGTCTCAGGCCTGGCGATCTCCGCTCCCGCGCGCAGCTCGGCCAGGGCGTCCTGGGCCAATTGCGTCGACATCTCCTGAGACAGCGTTTCGCGCACGCTGTCGAATTCCGGCGCGGGCCGGTTGCGGATGTCGGCCACCTTGATCAGGTGCCAGCCAAAATCGGATCGCACCGGCTCGGACACCTCGCCGACCTCCATCGCGAACGCGGCTTCGGCGAATTCCGGGACCATCTGCTCTTTCTCGAAATAGCCCAGATCGCCGCCATTCGGTCCGGTCGGTCCGGTTGAATGCTCTTTCGCCGCTTCGGCGAAGTCCAGGCCCTCCCGGATCTCGGCGAGGACGCCTTTCGCGGTGTCCTCCTCCTTCAGCAGGATATGGCTGGCGCGCACCTGCTTGGTCGGCTCGACGTCGACATACCGTTTGCGGTACTCGGCCTCGATCGCCTCGTCGGTCAGTTTTGCGGCGATCACATGGTTCAGATAGGCGTTGGCCAGAATCGCCCGGCGCTGGGCGGCGATGGCGAGTTTCACGTCGCGCTGCTCCTCCAGCCCGGCGGCCAGCGCCGCGTCGCGGATCACCGTCTCATCGACCAGCTGGCCGATGATGCCGTCCCAGAGAGTCTCGTCCGGCAGGACCTGCACGTTCTCCGGCAGAGCGGAGAAGACCGCGATCACCTCCTCCAGACGAATTTCGGAATCGCCGACGGTCGCGACCACGTCCTCAGGCCCGTACTGGGCGGGCGACGACGCCGTTTCCGCCGGCGCCGCGTCCTGAGGCGCCTCCGCGGCGGCCTCTGCGGCGGGGGCTTCGGCGGTCTGCGCCGCGGCGTCGTGGGCGAAGGGCTGCGCCATCAGAATGGCGGCCAGCGCCGCGGACAGAGGCGCGAAGGACGAACGGACTCGGGTCATGAAAGGCGCTCCTGACATTCTGCGAAGCTCATAGTTTGCGCGGCGCGGGCCGCTGAATTGACGTTCCTGGCTTGCCTGCTCGCCACTTGGCCAAAACACCGCCGGGGGGCGGCGTTGACAGGCGGTTGACCGCCGCTTACATGTCGCCGCGGCCCACCGACCGCAACGCGTGGCCGCACTGGCCGTCCGGCGGCGTCCCGCCAAGGCGACCAAAGCGACGCCGTCTCCAATATGACGTCACGCGCGGCCGGGCAAGGCTGGAGATTGCGCAAGGCCGGTTGTTGGCCTCTCAGAAGCAGCCGGGGCCCCATTCCGGCCCCCGGCTCAACGCGAAGGAACGCGTATTCATGTTGGGTTTGGGCGGCATCGCCAAAAAGGTCTTCGGCACCGCGAACGATCGCAAGGTCAAAGACGCGTTTTCCCGAGTCTCGAAGATCAACGCGCTTGAAAAGGACATGAAGGCGCTTTCGGATGAGGCGTTGAGGACCAAGACCGACGAGTTCCGCAAGCGGTTGGCGGAGGGTGAGACGCTCGACCAGCTGCTCAACGAGGCCTTCGCGGTGGTGCGCGAGGCGGCCAGGCGCGCGCTCGGCCTGCGGCCTTTCGACGTCCAGCTGGTCGGCGGCATGATCCTGCACGAAGGCAAGATCGCCGAGATGAAGACCGGCGAGGGCAAGACGCTTGTCGCGACGCTGCCCGTCTATCTGAACGCGCTGGAAGGCAAGGGCGTGCACGTCGTCACCGTCAACGACTATCTGGCCCGCCGCGACGCCGAGTGGATGGGCAAGGTCTACGGCTTCCTGGGCATGACCACCGGCGTCATCGTCCACGGACTGGATGATGAGCAGCGCCGCGCCGCCTACGCATGCGACGTCACCTACGCGACCAACAACGAGCTGGGCTTCGACTATCTCCGCGACAACATGAAATACTCGCTGGGCGCCATGTCCCAGCGCGGCCATCGCTTCGCCATCGTCGACGAGGTCGACTCGATCCTGATCGACGAGGCGCGAACGCCGCTGATCATCTCCGGCCCGGTGCAGGATCAGAGCGAGCTCTACATCACCATCGACAAGGTGATCCCGCTGCTCACGGAGGAGCATTCCGAGATCGACGAGAAATCGAAGACGGCGACCCTGACCGATGAGGGCGTTGAATTCGTCGAGGGCGAGCTGACCAAGCGCGGCCTGCTGACCGATGGCGCGACGCTCTACGATCCCGAAAGCATCACCCTGCTGCACCACGTCAACCAGGCGCTGCGGGCGCACAAGATGTTCCAGCGCGACCGCGACTACATCGTCAAGAACGGCCGCGTCATCATTATTGACGAATTCACCGGCCGCATGATGGAGGGGCGCCGCTGGGGCGACGGCCTGCATCAGGCGATCGAGGCCAAGGAAGGTCAGCCGATCCAGCCCGAGAACGTCACCTACGCCAGCGTGACCTTCCAGAACTACTTCCGCCTCTATGGCAAGCTGGCTGGCATGACCGGCACCGCGCTGACCGAGGCCGAGGAATTCATGGCGATCTACGGGCTCGACGTGGTCGAGGTGCCCACCAACGTGGCGGTTGCGCGGCAGGACGACCACGATCAGGTCTTCCGAACCGCCGAGGAGAAGTTCGACGCCATCATCGAGGCGATCAAGGATGCGCAGAAGCGCAAGCAGCCGGTGCTGGTCGGCACCACCTCGATCGAGAAATCCGAGTTTCTGTCGGATCGCCTGAAAAAGGTGGGAGTGACGCATCAGGTCCTGAACGCCCGCTATCACGAGCAGGAGGCGCATATCGTCGCTCAGGCCGGCGTGCCGGGCGCGGTGACCATCGCCACCAACATGGCCGGCCGCGGAACCGACATCCAGCTGGGCGGCAATCTGGACATGCGGCTTGAGGACGAGCTCGCCGGCGTCGAGGACGAGACGAAGCGCGAGCTGGAGGAATCCCGCATCCGCGCCGAGGTTCAGGCGGCCAAGGACGTCGCGCTGAAAGCCGGCGGCCTGTGGGTCATCGGCACAGAGCGCCACGAAAGCCGGCGCATCGACAACCAGCTGCGCGGCCGTTCGGGCCGCCAGGGCGATCCCGGTCGCTCGACCTTCTATCTGAGCCTCCAAGACGACCTGATGCGAATCTTCGGCTCGGCCAATATCGGGGGCATGCTGCAGAAGCTGGGCCTCGAAGAAGGTGAGGCGATCGTCCACCCCTGGGTCAACAAGGCCATCGAGAAGAGCCAGAAGAAGGTCGAGGCGCACAACTTTGACATCCGCAAGACGCTGCTGAAGTTCGACGACGTGATGAACGACCAGCGCAAGGTGATCTTTGAACAGCGCCGCGAGATCATGGAGGCGGACGACGTCGCCGAGATCGTGCAGGACATGCGCCACGCCCTCGTCGACGATCTGGTCGGTCTGCACGTGCCCCAGCGCGCCTATGCGGACGACTGGGACGTCAAGGGACTCGCCGATCAGCTGAAGCACTACTTCAACCACGACTTCCCGGTCGCCGAGTGGGCCGCGGAAGAGGGCGTGGACGACAGCGACATCCGCGAGCGGCTCTACGCCGAAAGCGACAAGTTGGCGGCCCGCAAGGCGGCGGAACTGGGTTCGGAGCGCATGCGCTCGGTCGAGAAGGAGGTCGTCCTCCGCAAGATCGACGCCGAATGGCGCGACCATCTGGTGATGCTCGACCATCTGCGCTCATTCGTCGGCCTGCGCGCCCACGGCCAGCGCGACCCGCTGAATGAGTTCAAGTCGGAAGCTTTCCAGCTGTTCGAGGCGCTTCTCGGCCGTCTCCGCGGGGCGGTGACGGGCGAACTGATGCACATTCAGCTGGTCTCGATGGACGAGGTGCAGGCGCAGATCGCCGCGTTGCGCGCCCAGGCCGAGGCGGCGAAGGCCGAGCATCCCGAGGCCGAAGGCGTGACGCCCAACATGGACCAGGCCGTCGCCATGGCCGCCGCCGCTCAGCGCGCCGCCCAGCAGCAGGATGTCGCGACGGTCGAGATCGACCCCAACGACCCTTCCACTTGGGGCAAGGTCGGCCGGAACGAGGTCTGCCCCTGCGGATCAGGCAAGAAGTTCAAGCACTGCCACGGCCGGGTCGCCTGACCCGGCCTCTCGGCCCCGGTCGCATACCGGGCGCCGAAAGTCAGACCAGCGTCTCGCCCGCGCCCAGAAGCTCGGGCGGCAGTATGGCCTTCGGCTTGTATTTCGGCAGGCCCTGCATCCGCTCGCGCACGCTGGGGTGCAGGAAGCAACCGTCGCCTGCGGGCACGCGTCGCGGTTCGCGGAACAGGAACAAACTCCCGACTCCCTTCCAGGTGCCCACCGATTTGCTCAGCGGGTCGGTCGGATAGCGATCGCGCCAATTGTTGGGCAGGCGCAGCCCGCAGCGCTCCGCCTTCTCGATCATCCAGACCAGCGGAATGTTGGACAGGCCGCGCGAGTCCGGGTGCCCGCCGATATCGCTGTGCGACCCCGCGAACCACGCCTGCTGCAGCGTCCCGCGCCAGCCCGGCGCGCTGCGCCACAGCACCGGATCGAACGCCGTGCGCGTCTCGTCCAGCGCCAGCGCGTGAAATCCGTTCCGAATGTGCGGGCCCAGCCGGTGATTGTGAAACTCCGTCGCCATGGGCGAGATGCGGGACAGGATCGGGTAGGGCAGGCCCAGCGCCTTCACCGTGTCCCAGACGCCCAGCATGTCGATGAACACCTCGTCATGGCAGTTTTCGATCCGGAACGCGTCGACCACCGGAGAGATGTGGGAGCGCTCGTAATACCGGAACGCGCGGCGGATGTGCCGCTGGGTGGCGTTCTCGGCGCGCAACAGACCGACCCTGTCGATCAGTCCGGCCAGGCTGCGCACCGCATAGGCGCCCCGGCTGAAGCCAAACAGGAAGATCCGGTCGCCCGGCCGATAACGGGCGGCGAGAAAGGCGTAGCCGTGCAGGATGGCGTCGTTCACCCCCAGGCCGACAGCGGCGCGGAACCAACGGCGCGCGCCGTCGCCCTGCACTCCGGCGTGATAGGCCAGTTGCCGCGTGCGGCTGGGGGCGTCCTCGGCGAGCAGTTTGAACAGGAGGCCGGCGTTCGTCTCCTGACCTTGGTCCAGAACGCTGAGTGTGCCGTCGATGATGTAGATCAGGTCACGCATACGCTAATTCTTTGTTTGGCCGCGAGTTTATCATTGAATTTTTCACTTTTGTTACGCAACGATTCACTATCGGCCCCAAAAAGTGCGACGGAATGAGAGGCGCCGAGCAGTAAAAGTGGGCGAAGATCCGCTTAAAACACGAGTGAGTAGTAGTTGTGGGGTGCGTGAAATGGCTACGATGTTGCATGACGCAATCGTGCTGACGATTGCGCCGGACGAGACCGACAGGACCGCCGAGCAGGTCCGGAAATGGGCGGTCGCGCGGTCGCAGGACGCCGGGCGGGATGAACCCAAATCCCTTTCCATTGGAACAGCGGTCGAGAGGGCCTTCATCAGTGTTTCCGACAAGCTCTTTTCGCGGGGCGAGCCGGAGCCGATGCTGATGGTGGCGCTTGAATTCGACGATTACGACGTTCAGTGCGATTTCATCGCCGACGGCGTGCGGCGGCGCGAAAGCCTGGCCGGCGACACGGCGCTGTGCGACGCGCTGGATGCGGCCAAACAGCGTGTGCGCACGCCAGACGGCTGCACGCGGCTGCGGATGACGATGGCCTGAGGGCGAGACAGAAGCGCCCCTCATCCGGGCGCTTGGGCTGAGCGGAGCGCGCTCCATCCGGCGAGCGGCGTCAGCGTTTGCGACATGCCCTGAACGTCCGCGGCGCGGAGCGCGTCCGGAGCCGCGCCGGGCATGAAGCGCGCGCGCTCCTTCCGTCTGAAAGTTCGCTCAAGGCCGAATTTCATGGCGCCGTCCCCGCGGGCCTTCGCGTCAGAAGGGGATCGGGGTCCCTTTATAGTCCTCCACCACGCCGGAGGTGTCCGGCCCCAGCGCGTCGAAGCGCGCCAGCAGCCCGGCGGCGGCTTCCTCGACCGGGACGTCCGCCTTGCCGCCGCCCATGTCGGTGCGCACCCAGCCGGGGTGATAGGCCCCGACGGAAACGCCCCGCTCCGACAGCTCCACCGCCAGGTTCCGCGCCACGTTGGTCGCTCCGGCTTTCGAGGCGCGGTAGGGATAGGCGTTTCCCTTCGCGCGCTCGTTCGAGCCCATGCCCGATGAGAGGATGGCGATTTTTCCCGCCTCGCTGCGCTCCAGCTGCGGCAGGAAGGCGCGGGCGGAGAAGAACGGCCCCGCGACATTGGTCATCAGAACCGTCAGCCAGGCCCAGCGGTCATGCGCGGCTTCCTCGATCCCGCCATAGGAATTGAGCACGCCCGCATTGCAGACCAGAAGGTCCACAGGCTCATCGACCATCGACGCGATGGCGTTCAGCGAGGCGGGCTCCATGACGTCCGCAACCAGCGCCAGCGCGGCGCCGGCCTCCAGCGGCGCGGCCTTCGCGTTCTCGCGCCGGACGGTGGCGATCACGCGGTCGCCGCGCGCGGCGGACTGCCGGACCAGCTCCAACCCGATGCCCCGACTCGCCCCGACGATCACCGTGGTCTGCGTCATGTCTCCCTCCTCTCGGCTTTTTACCCAGCTTAGCCGCTTCTGACGGAGGGTCACGTGCGACGGCGCCACACCAAGGAATTGGTGCGCCGCACCAAAAACCCCGCTAGGGTGCCGAGTCGATGCTGGATTATGCGCGCCCACAAACGGCTGATCACGGCGTCGCCCCGGCCCAGCCGCGGGCGGCGGGCGAGGCGCGCGTCTCCGCGAAATTGCGGGACGGGGGTTCGGTTCTGGGGGCGCTGCGCCAGCAGGGCTCGGCCAAGATCCGCCTGCCGCGCCAACGCCCCGGCGCGCCGGTCGAGGCGGTATTCCTGAACACGGCGGGCGGGATCACCGGCGGCGACCGGTTCGACTACGCCGCCGAGGCGGAAGTGGGCGCGCATCTCGTCGCGACCACGCAAGCGGCGGAGCGGCTCTACAAGGCCCAGCCGGGCGAGGTGGGACGCGTCGTCACGCGCTTGCGGGTTGATGCGGGCGCCCGGCTCGACTGGCTTCCGCAGGAGACGATCGCCTATGACGGCGCGGCGCTGGAGCGGCGGCTGGAGGCGGACATCGCCGCTGACGGGCGCTTCCTCGCCTTGGAAAGCTGGATCTTCGGCCGCCTCGCGATGGGCGAGCAGGTGCGGTCCGCGCATCTTGTCGATCACTGGCGCATCCGCCGCGGCGGCGAGTTGATCTTCGCCGAGGCGCTGCGCCTCTCCGGCCCCGTCGCCGACATCCTGAACCGCCCGGCGGCCTTGGGCGGCATGCGCGCCATGGCGACGCTGCTTTACGTCGCGCCGGACGCCGAGGACCGTATCGGGGCCGCCCGCGCCCGCCTGCCTGCCGTCAACGCCGGGGCCAGCGCCTGGAACGGAATGATGACCGCGCGCATCGCGGCGCCCGACGGCATGGCGCTCCGCGCGATCCTGATCCCGCTTCTCACCGAAATGCTGGGCGCGCCGCCGCCGCGCGTCTGGACCCTCTGACCTAGCCGAACGGAGTACACCCCCGTGATCCTGACCCCCCGCGAAAAAGACAAGCTGCTGGTCGCCATGGCCGCCGAGGTCGCCCGCAAGCGCCTGGCCCGCGGCGTGAAGCTGAACCACCCCGAGGCCATCGCCCTGATCACCGATTACGTGGTCGAGGGCGCGCGCGACGGCCGCTCGGTCGCCGACCTGATGGAGGCGGGCGCGACCGTCATCACCCGCTCGCAATGCATGGAGGGGGTGCCGGAGATGATCCACGACGTGCAGGTCGAGGCCACCTTTCCCGACGGCACCAAGCTGGTGACCGTGCATCAGCCGATCAGGTGACGGAGGCGTAAGTGACGGAGACACAGCAACCGGCGCCCCTGACGAAGAACACGGCGGTGCAGCTTTCCATCGCCACCTTGTTCGGCGTCGTGGTGGCCATCGTGGGCGCGTCCTTCTGGGCTTCGGAGAAACTCTCGGCGCTGGAGAACGCCGGCGCGCGCATATCGGCGCTTGAGGCGCGGGTTGAAACCCTGACTGCGCAGCTTGGCGCCAAGGCTGACGCCGACGCCGTCGCGACCCTCGCCGCGAATATTTCAGATGCGGCGCGTTCGATGGACGTAAGCCGGTGCCGAGAACAGGAACTGCGCGACATCCTCGACAACCTGGTCTCCGCCGTCGATCAACTGACCGTCATCATTCAAACGGGCGGCGGCGAGGTCGCCAACACCAGAGCCATGCCCATCCTCAATTCGCTGCACCGCCGCCTGGAGGAGTGGAAATGCCAATAGGCGGCGGTTCGCGATTGAAGATCGCTCCTTGTTTTGTTGCGCCGATGGCGTGACCTGCGCTCACCCCATTTCCTGACACGCCAACCGGAGACCCGACATGAAATATCTCATCCCGCTCGCCCTCCTCGCCGCCACACCGGCCTTCGCCGACAACGGCCCCGCCGGTCACGCCCATCCGCACGGGCTGGAGGGCGTTCTGCTCGCGCTTGTCGCAGCGGCCGTGGCGTGGGGGCTTTGGCGCGCGGCGCGCTGATCTCCGCCGCTCGGATGGAGGGAGCCCGCAATGCTTGAAATCCGGCCTAACTGCGAATGCTGCGACAAGGACCTGCCGCCGGACAGCGCCGAGGCGATGATCTGCTCGTTCGAGTGCACCTGGTGCGCCGACTGCGCCGAGACCGTGCTGGGCGGCGTCTGCCCGAACTGCGGCGGCGGCCTGACCCCGCGCCCGATCCGCCCGGCGGCGGCCCTGATCAACAATCCGGCCTCGACGCGCCGGGTTCTCTCGACCAATTCCAACTGCGCAACCCTGAGGACTTAATGCCATGATCCCCGGAGAAGTCATCACCGCCGACGGCGACATCCTGCTGAACGAGGGGCGGGAGGCGATCACGCTGACCGTCGCCAACACCGGCGACCGGCCGGTGCAGGTGGGCAGCCACTACCACTTCGCCGAGACCAACGAGGCGCTGGAGTTCGACCGCAAGGCCGCCCATGGCCATCGTCTGGACATCCCCGCGGGCACGGCGGTGCGGTTTGAGCCGGGCCAAAGCCGCGAGGTGCGCCTGATCCCCTATGCCGGCGCCCGCCGCGTTTATGGCTTTAACCAGAAAGTCATGGGGGCGTTGTGAGTCACCGTGCAAGCCAGATTCCGCTCACGGCCGCTACTAGGCAGATAAGTAGTCCGATGGCGTTTAGCCACTGTGGCCACGTATCCATGGGTTCTCCAATACGCGCTATGATCCGATCGATTGCTCAGTTTGTGGTGCGGCTGCGTTGAGCCACAATATCTGTGCGTACCATCGGCATATTGCGTCCTCGCTCTTTT